>JBNLFP010000038.1:0-1524 GCA_050305595.1 Minisyncoccia bacterium | reverse complement strand
TAAGAGTGAGAACTTTGCTCATTCAGGTGGAATTAAAGGTTTTGTGGAATACATGAACCGCACAAAATCAGTCCTTCACCCAAAAATATTTTATGCATCAGGTGAAAAAGATGGCATGACAGTGGAGGTTGCTATTCAGTGGAACGATTCATACTCAGAATCAGTACAGTGTTTTACCAACAATATTCCACAAAGAGATGGCGGCACGCACTTAACTGGTTTGCGAACCGCCATGACTAGAACGCTAAATCAATATATCGAACAAACAGAAACGGCAAAAAAAGCAAAAGTCAGTACAACAGGTGACGATATGCGAGAAGGGATTACATGTGTACTATCGGTGAAAGTACCAGATCCTAAGTTCTCATCACAAACTAAAGACAAACTAGTTTCAAGTGAAGTCCAACCAGTCGTTTCTGAAATTGTTGGCGATAAACTTACAGATTATTTGGCAGAAAACCCTGCAGATGCCAAGATTATCTGCGGCAAAATTGTTGATGCAGCGCGTGCTCGCGAGGCCGCCAGAAAAGCCCGAGAAATTACCCGTCGTAAGGGTGCTATGGACAGCATGGGCTTGCCAGGTAAATTAGCAGACTGTCAAGAAAAAGACCCAAGTCAGTGTGAAATATACTTAGTGGAGGGTGACTCTGCGGGTGGTTCAGCCAAACAAGGACGCGATCGAAAAAATCAAGCGATCTTACCACTCAAAGGTAAAATTCTGAATGTGGAAAAAGCACGTTTTGATAAGCTGCTCAGCTCGCAAGAGATTGCCACCATGATTACCGCATTGGGCACCAATATTGGTAAAGCAGATTTTAATATCGAAAAACTACGTTATCACCGTATTATCATCATGACTGATGCTGATGTCGATGGCTCACACATCCGCACGTTATTACTTACTTTCTTCTATCGTCAAATGCCCGAATTAGTAGAAAGAGGTCACATTTATATCGCGCAACCGCCGTTATATAAGGTTAAACAGGGCCGTGATGAGCGCTACATCAAAGATGATCTAGAGTTAGACGAGTATTTACTAGGCTCAGCTTTAAAAGATGCTGAGCTACTTACCAAAACGGGCGGAGATATCATTAAAGAAGAAGCGCTAGCAAAAATTGCGCAACAAATGGTGCTCACAGAAGCAGTGATTCGTCGCATAGCAAGGCTTTACGACGAAAGCGTATTACGTGCCATTCAAGAAGTAGGCGATGTAGATTTAAGCACAGAAGCCAGTACTAATGCAGTTGCTGAAAAAATGCGACCGATACTTGGCGCAATCGGCTCAGAAGTTATTGTTGCCTATGATGAGGAAGAAAGTACTTATCGACTAGAAGTGAATAAGTACGTGCATGGCAACTTACAAAGTTGTGTGATTGATGCAGAGTTTGTTGGTAGTGGAGATTACCGCCAAATTAATACTATGTACAAGATGTTAGATGGTTTACTAGGTCCTGGCGCTATTATTAAACGCGGAGAGAAAGAGTACAACGTAGGTACCTTTAAGCAGGCGCTTGACTGGTTATT
>JBNLFP010000037.1:0-1677 GCA_050305595.1 Minisyncoccia bacterium | reverse complement strand
TCTTCAGTGATCACCTGACCACCCACCATTACTGCAATGTCTTGCAAGATATCTTTCTTCTTGTCACCAAAGCCCGGAGCTTTGATACCAAGTACTGAGAAACCGCCCTTTAGTTTATTAACAACAAAAGTTGTCAGGGCCTCACCCTCAATATCATCTGCAATAATTACTAACTCCTTCTTGCCACTCTGCGCAATTTTCTCCAGTAGAGGCAGAATTTCTTTTACTGAAGAAACTTTCTTGTCAGTAATCAAAATTTGAGCATCTTTATATTCAGACTCCATTCGCTCAGCATTGGTCACCATATAAGGAGACACGTAACCCTGATCAAATTCCATTCCTTCAGTTAGTTCGGTCTCAATGCCGAATGATTGGCCAGCCTCTACCGTTACCACTCCATTATTTCCAACCTTTTCAATAGTCTCTGCAATTTTTTCACCGATTTCCTCACTCTCGGCTGAGATAGTGGCTACCTGCTTAATCTCATCAGTCTTACTGATATTGGTAGCCATCCCACGTAAAGCTTCAACGACATCCTTAGCCGCATGCTCCATACCAGTACGAACAGCCATAGAGTTAAGGCCCATGGTGGTTTGCTTCAATCCCTCATTGACTAAAGCTTGAGTTAATACAGTAGCGGTGGTAGTACCATCACCGGCCTGTTCGTTTGTCTTGTTGGCTACTTCCTTTACGATCTCAGCACCCATGTTCTCAAACTTGTCTTTGAGTGTGATTTCCTTCGCGATAGATACGCCGTCGTTGGTAATAGTGGGACCACCATAACCTTTATCCAGCACCACATTACGACCACGTGGACCAAGTGTAACTTTTACCGCGTCAGCTACTACATCTACACCTTGCTTTAACTTCTTCTTTACTTCCTCATTAAAAATTACCTGTTTTGCCATATTTTCGCTTGAGATTAGCTAATAACCGCTAGGATATCTGATTCTGGAATTACCCAATACTCCTTATCATCGATCTTTACCTTATCGTTCCAACTCTTGAATAAGACTTTATCTCCGGTCTTTACTTCCATTTCCACTCTTTTTCCGTCTTTATTCACTGCACCTGGACCAGCTGCCACTACTACTCCGCGATCATTTTGTCCCTCTGTAGCCGAATCCGGGAGAATAATGCCGGAAGCAGAGACGCTACCAGCCTCCTCGTCGCTTAGTGGACGTACCACTACACGATCTGCCAATGGTTTGATAGAAACTTCTGACATAAATTACATTTAATTTTACTTTTAACTTGCGGGCTCATTATACGAAAGCTAAAAGCGTTTGCAATATTGTGATAAATCTGACAAATTGGTTATTAGATTACGATACCTATCTAAGGGGATTGACATGACACAACTGACAAAGATACGCCTTGTTCATATGGCAAATGCTTTCAGTATGCTGATGTTTATTGTTTCCAATCTTATGATGTACATTCAGCACATAAACTTCGATTTCGTTACCGAAACTGGGGAAACTATACATTTAAATATGTCCAAATGGCTGCTCAGACACTTCATATTACCTCCAGTAGCGTATGTGATTATATCGGGAGTAGCCATGATCGCGACTATTCCATGGTACACACGTGAATATAAAAAAATCGACGAACGGATAATTCAGGAGGCCAACAGAAAAGTGGACGAGTGGGTCAAACGAAATTGGTGGAAAG
>JBNLFP010000036.1:0-3188 GCA_050305595.1 Minisyncoccia bacterium | reverse complement strand
CCTAGCAGTACCTAGTAAGATTGGTATATGTGGCTTGTTTTCCATATACCGAAAATTATAGCAGATAAAAACAGGTCCGATCTAGTGTTGATCGGACCGTTTTTTAACGCAAGTGCTTCTTACGCTCACTTTCTTTCAGCTTTTGCTTCCGCAGACGAATTGATTCTGGGCAAACTTCGAGATACTCATCATTTTGCATAATCTCGAGACCAGTCTCAATACTAAGAGGTTTATGCGGAGTAAGTTGAATAGAATCATCAGAACCACTAGCACGTACGTTGGTAAGTTGCTTACCCTTAGTCGGGTTTACAATCATTTCCTCACCTTTACTGGTGTTACCCACCACCATACCTTCGTATACTTCAGTACCCGGACCGATATAGAGTTCACCACGATCTTGCAGACCCCAAAGAGCAAAGCCTAGCGCTTTACCGGTTGCCATACTGGTCATTGAGCCAACCTGGCGTTTCTTAATTTCACCGGCGTAAGGACGGAACTCAAGGAAGCGTGAGGCAAGAATACCCTCACCTTTAGTATCTATAATAAATTGGTTTTTATAACCCAAGAGACCACGAGTTGGACCCTCAAAGAGTAAACGTACCTGATTCTCATGCGGAATCATGTTTTGCATGATAAAGCCACGATTACTCAAACGTTCAATTACCGCACCCTGGAACTCACTTGGCACATCAATAGTCACCTCTTCGAAAGGCTCGCTCTTTACCCCATCAACGTCTTTGATGATTACTTTTGGTTGTGACACAGAAAGCTCATATCCTTCACGGCGCATGTTTTCAAGCAAGATCGCAATATGCATTTCACCACGACCCTTTACTTCAAAACTGTCGCCAAGACTTTCTACCTGTAGACCTACGTTAATCTCCAACTCTTTCTCAAGCCGTTCACCAATCTGACGGCTAGTCACATACTTTCCTTCCCGACCAGCGAATGGAGATGAGTTAACCAAGAAAGTCATGGCTACAGTTGGTTCGTCTACATTGATAGCCGGCAATGGCTCAGCCCCTTCGTTGTCGGTAATAGTGTCACCGATATTAATCTTCTCTAAACCAGCAATAAGCACAATGTCACCAGCAAAAGCCTCATCTACCTCAATTTGCTGCACACCCTTATAACCAGACAATTTAACAATCTTACCCTTGTAGTTTTCAGCGTCCTTATGCTTCACGATGACAGGCATACCCTTAGCAACCTTACCTTCGTAAATACGAGCTACCGCTAAGCGGCCTAGGAAGTTGTCGTAACCAAGATTAAACACCTGTGCACGCAAAGCTTCACCTTCTTCATAGCTCTTCGCAGCTGGTACGTGCTCGAGCACAGTATCTAAGACTGGAGACAAATCGGTCATCTCGTCGTCCATCTTACGCTTAGCCACCTTGTCACGGCCAATAGCGTAAACGATTGGAAAATCACACTGCTCCTCAGTAGCACCAAGCTCCCAGAAAAGTTCTAATACTTGGTCAGCACAACGATCAGGATCAGCAGCTGGCTTATCGATCTTATTGATAATTACGATCGGACGATGTCCAAGTTCAAGAGATTTCTTCAACACAAAACGAGTCTGTGGCATTGGACCTTCAGCAGCATCCACCACCAAAAGTACACAGTCGATACTACGTAGCACGCGCTCTACCTCAGAACCAAAGTCGGCGTGACCGGGAGTGTCCACGATGTTGATCTTGGTGTCCTTGTACTCTACTGAGGTGTTCTTAGCATAAATGGTAATACCGCGCTCTTGTTCTAGCGCGTTATTGTCCATTGATTGCTCACCCTCACGAGCACCGGTAAATTCCATCAAACCGTCTGTAAGAGTAGTCTTTCCGTGGTCCACGTGGGCGATAATTGCGATATTTCTGATTTCCTGACTCATAATTTAATTGAGAAAAATAAAACGGCGCTAGTCGATAATGTTCTCGGCTAGCGCCATTAACAGGGCCTAGTATGCCCTTATTTTACCTCTTAGTCAAATCCTATTTACATATATACGCTGTTAGTGCATATTTGAGTAAATTGTCCTTTTAAAGTTCAAACAAAGGAGATCTGTCATGCGTGTGACTCATTCCATGATTGGTGAAGTCATATCATATCTTTTCGGTATTTCTGCTACAGTCGATGAAGAAGGTGTTACCTTTGGCTTAGAGTCTGACGACAAATATGGCGCTCAAATAATACTATGCTTATTTGATATCACGGAAGAAGCTACTGACACATCAGCACTGCAAGGTCTGCATATCTATCTGTTTTTTGACAATCCAGATGAGACTCGATTAGACTTGAGCCCGATTGGTTTCGAGCAAGCACTATTTCTCTGTTACACCCTACAAGAAGGATTAGATTGGGGAACTCTGGAAATAGTCACCGAAGAGGAAGAGAGGTTGACAGTATCACTCAGCAGAACTGTCGACATCACTCTTCGAGATATACAGATGGCAACTGACCGAGATTTGCACTCAGAATTTTTCAGGACCATCGGACGGCTTATGGAGGAATGGGAACTCTTAAAACCGGTCTTCCACAGCGCTATAGCCAACCAAATATACGCGGGTGCCGACAAAAAACTGGATGAAGTTCTGTATGATTGTGCCGGCACAGCCTGAAACGTCACAGACCGCACAAAGTGCGGTCTGTTTTTGTATGTGTATTTCCAAACTTACCCGGCGAATGATACGCCTAAGAAGTATGGCCAAACTACTATAGCTAGTACCCCGCTCCAAAAAGATAAATGTAGGTAACCGATAGTGAACAACCAACCAATTATCCAAACAAACGCGCAACTACTATTTTCTACTTTGATTTTGCTCATAACGAAAAATTATTTTGCTTATATGCTTTATAAATATAATTATAAGGTTCTATGTTTCAAAAACAAAGATTATAAGGTACGATGTGGCCCATTATGGATCAAGAAACAATTAAAGACGCTAACGGCAATGACCTGAGAAATGGCGACAGCGCAATCGTAGTAAAAGATCTTAAGGTTAAAGGTGGTGGATCATCAGTGGTAAAGAAAGGTACCAAAGTGAAAAACATCCGCCTTGAAGACGACGGTCAACACGTGCTTGGTAGCGGCCCAGGACTTAAGGGTATTGCTCTTAAGGCTGAGTTTCTAAAGAAAGCGTAGGGTCCACAACGTAGCGTAAATAAAAATTGGCCTGTCCACGCAAGCGGAC
>JBNLFP010000035.1:0-2665 GCA_050305595.1 Minisyncoccia bacterium | reverse complement strand
ACTCTGGGTTCTGAGGTTACGCTGCACGATCCAGTTGGTTGCGACCAATGCGGTAATACTGGCTTCAAGGGTCGTCAGGGTGTATTTGAAGCAATCAAGCTCGATAATGCCGTGGAAGAAGCGATCATTCGTGACCCACGTGAACACATTATTCTGGAAGCTGCTGCGCCACAAGGTATCCCGACCATGGCTGAAGACGGTATAGAAAAAGTGCTGGCTGGCGTCACTTCCCTTGCAGAACTAGAGCATGTAGTGGACTTAACACGTTTGCGCTAGTCACAACACATAGATATAAATTTCTCAAGACAGAAAACTCCGTGACTATGATATAGTCACGGAGTATTCGTTAGTTGTTTGATTTCGAGAGTATAACTCTCTAAGCAAGCTTTCAAACATGGAAAGTGACTGATGCGCTAAGGGATTTCCCAGCGATCTCACTCGATGGAAAGGACCAGAAAGTCCTCGCCACACCAACCAATTGCTTAGAGAGTTATCGTCTCGAAACTACTTTTTCAATAAGGCGCAAAAAATTCCCTTCGGAATGAACTGCGTCTCGTTTTCAATATCCCGAAAGGAACACTAATATACTAGCACACTTGAGAAATTTGTCAACCCTTTTATCATTCCTTTTTCTGCCCGGAGGAAAATACTCCTCTATTCTTGTATAATGGACTCATGACAAATTCTGACACAGGAAATTTCAGCAAAGACAACGCCAGCAACCTGGACCAGACCTTAAGGCCACAAACATGGGAGGAATACATCGGCCAAGACAAAATTAAGGAGAATTTACGTATTCTTCTCACCGCCGCTCGTGAACGCGGTCATGCGGCAGAGCATATTTTACTCTACGGTCCTCCTGGCCTGGGCAAAACCACCCTGGCGCACCTAATCGCAAAAACCCTTGGCACCAACATGCGCACGACCTCTGGCCCAGCCATTGAAAAAGTTGGTGACCTTGCGGCTATTTTGACCAACCTCTCCCCTGGTGACGTGTTATTTATTGACGAAATTCACCGGCTATCAAAGTCAATTGAAGAGGTCCTTTATCCAGCCATGGAGTCTGGTGTGTTGGACATAATCATAGGTAAAGGACCGTCCGCCCGAACAGTACAGTTGGATTTGCCCCCATTCACATTGGTAGCTGCAACTACCCGCATCTCCCTTCTCTCTTCCCCACTACGTTCCCGCTTCTCTGGCGGTACCTTCCGGTTAGAGTTTTATTCTGAAGACAATATTAGCGACATCTTAGCGCGTTCAGGTGAACTCTTAGAGGTGGCCGTAAACAAAGAAGTATTAGGAAACATCGCTAGACGTTGTCGCGCCACCCCACGTGTGGCCAACTATCTATTAAAGCGCTGCCGTGACCTGGCCCAACTAGATAACGCAGACATTGATAAAACCATCGTCGATAAAACTTTTGATCTACTAGAGATAGACGACCTGGGTCTGAACGGCCCAGATCGAGCTGTACTCGAATCGATCATAAACAAATTCAATGGTGGACCAGTTGGTTTAAACACCATCGCGGCAGCTACCGGTGAAGAACAATCAACCATTGCGGACGTAATCGAGCCCTACCTTATCCGCCTCGGTTTACTTGAACGCACACCTCGCGGAAGAGTAGCGAGCCCAACCGCCTATAGTCATATACAAAATATTTAAATTAACAAAATCATGTCAGGACATAACAAATGGAGCAAGATTAAGCACAAAAAAGCAGCAACCGACGCAGCTAAGAGTAAGATATTCTCTAAACACTCTATTCTCATAGCTATGGAGTCGCGTAAAGCTGGTGGAGACATTAACTCTCCAGGACTTGCTGCCGCAATTGAACGAGCCAAGAAAGACTCAATGCCTAAGGACAACATTGATCGAGCTGTCGCTAAAGGAGCTGGCACCGACGGCACTGCTTTGGAGGAGGTAATCTTTGAAGCTTTTGGACCAGGCGGGACCGCTATGGTAATTACGGCCGTGACCGACAACAACAACCGTACCGCTCCTGAAATTCGTCACATCTTTTCCAAGGCTGGTTACGAACTAGGAGCACCCGGCTCTGCAGCCTGGGCCTTCACCAAAACCACCGATGGTTATGTACCACAAAATCCGATTGATCTGTCTGATGAAGACGGTGAAAAGTTAGCCAACCTAATCGAGGCGCTCGAAGACCAAGATGATGTGCAAGATGTATATACCACCGCCGACTCCCCAGAAGAGTAAAATTAACATTATGCGAGTATTAGCAGTTGATCCAGGATACGACCGACTCGGTGTTGCTGTTCTAGAAAAGCAAAACGGTAAAGAAGTTTTATTGCACTCAGACTGCCTAACTACCAACAAAGAAACCTCCCTACCTGACCGTCTACTTTTTTTGGGTGAAGAGTTTCAAAGACTACTAGACAAACACACACCTAGTGTCGTAGCAATTGAAGATCTTTTCTTCAACAAAAACGTTAAGACTGCTATTGCTGTAGCGGAAGCTCGAGGGATGATAATCTACCTGGCTAAAAACCACGGTGCCAAGGTGGTAGAATTTAACCCGCAAGAAATTAAAGTGGCAATTACTGGCTACGGCAAAAGTGATAAAAAGGCAGTTACAGATATGCTTAAACATCTAGTAAAGAATCTACCTATCAAAGCCCTTGACGATGAATACGATGCGATT
>JBNLFP010000034.1:0-1822 GCA_050305595.1 Minisyncoccia bacterium | reverse complement strand
CCGGCCCTTCAGGGCCGGTCTCTCTCATTGTTTTGTGAGTAATAATTGCAAAATTTTGTAATTATCACCCGCACAGCAATGGGGCGTGCGGAAGTTCTTTTAGGGAGCAAAGTGATGGGAAAGTGCGGTTTTGCCAACGATCAGAACAAAAACATTTTAAAAGATTCTGATCAAGGAGTGGAGGAGGCTCCTGGCAAAAAGTGTGAGCCCATGTACGGCCATGGAGTTGGTCATATACCGGATCAGGGATTGCGTACCTTGGTGCGTGTTGACTTGTCCGATGGCGATACTTTGTTGGACGGTTAAGTCGCTAACATCACATTTTGTTGTCTTTTTTAACATAGCACGCCGCGGTTTACGCGACGTGCTTTTCTTTATGTATTAGAAAAACCGCCAGTAGGGAACTGAGCGGCTTTTCCTTTTGAATCTTTTGCAAAAGAAAGGAGATTAAATCTCCGAAAGAACATGATAAGCGCCTCATACAGCGGGAGGCGCGAAGGCTATATTAACGCTTCCTGACACACCTAGCAAATTTGGGTTGTTGATAAGATAAAACCGTTCAATTTTAGGGCCGTTTTCTGTTTAATTCTCCAGTAAGGCCGATACATCAGCCGCTTGTTTGGCTAAAATTTCACTTAATATTGGTGATATTGTTTCGTTATACAATTGGGCCCGGGAGTCCAAATCGCCACTAATAGTATTCATCAGGTCGTAACCAGTTTCTGTCTTGAGGCTACGATCAACATGAGAGAGACTGATGGCGTTTAGGGCAGTAGAGTTCGTGTTTTTAGTACTGATGATGCCTATTGCACGACCAAGATGGTCTATTACTGGACCGCCTGATGATCCACTGTGTCCAAGTGAGGATTCTGCCAAGGAAATCACGTCAGCGTTGCCACCACCAAATGTATACAGGTTGGTGATACTTGTAGTTGCCACTGTGCGATCACCGATCACCTTGTCGCCTGATGGGTAGCCAACTAGTATTACAGTGTCACCTTCCATGTCGGAACTTAACGAGTTGGTGGCAGGGGGTAGGTAGGCAAAGTTGTCAGGCAAGATGTAGTCATTCACTGCCTTGGTTATGTGTAATAAGGCGAAGTCGCCCTTACCGTTGCCGCGAGGTGAAAGAGTGTTTATGAAATCAGCGTTACTAAGGAGCCAGGTTGGTGAAATATAGAGTAATTCAACTTTATAAGCGGTTTTTTTCTCTTGACCAACCCGTACCTGACATTCTGTCTCGCCCAAGTCCTTAGCTTGTTCTAGTAGTAGGTACTGCGCTACATGCGCATTGGTTAAAATTACTCCGTTAGAACTAATCACAAAGCCACTACCAGACGCAGTACGCTTATAGGTGTCAGTTTTTTGAATGCAGATAATGTTAACGATAGCTTCACCTAGATTCTGAGTAGTATAGGTGGGTACTTCAACATTTTCAGGAGATTCTTCCGCTATTACTGGCGTACTGGAGGCGATGGTGTCTTTCAGTTTGGTAACCGCATCCTTCAGGACGTCAATCAGTGATACGTAGCTCGGTTCATCGGTAAATTCTTCCAGCTCAACATCCTCCTGGTATAAGACTAAGGTAGCAGCTTGATCCGTCACCGTAACAGGATCGCCGGTAGTAGCACCTATTATTGATAACCATATACCCATAAAGGCTGCAAATAGAGGAGAGAAAATGTCTGACATAACAATGATTATACATGGCAATATGGTATTTTAAATGAACTAGCATGTCGGTGCATGTCATGCTAGAATCCATGTCACAGAAATGCGGGATTAGTTAAATGGTATAACATCTGCCTTCCAAGCAGAGGTC
>JBNLFP010000033.1:0-7676 GCA_050305595.1 Minisyncoccia bacterium | reverse complement strand
TGGAGGCTAGAACAAAGGCAAAAATAAAAGTACGCCAACCTCTTCAAAAAGTGTTTGTAGGTAGCTTAACGAGCGGTATTTTATCCAACACAGATTTTGCAGAGCTTATTAAGGACGAGTTAAACGTGAAGGAAGTTGTTGAAGGTTCTGCGGAAGCAATTGAGCTTGATACCGAATTGACACCAGAGCTAAAAGCCGAAGGTGAAGCACGGGAGTTAATGCGGGCGGTACAAGATATGCGTAAGAAAGCTGGACTGGAGCCACAAGATCGAATCAAATTGGTTGTGCAGACAGACAGCGCTGGTCAAGCCGTGGTTGAGCAATTCAAAGATGAAATCTCTCGTACTGTCGGAGCTGAGAATATTACTTTTGCTGATACTGAAGGGGAAGAAATAATTACCGGTGAAAATTCCTTTGTTATTAGTCTTGCCACCTAAGACGTGTCGTCATGGCTTATCAGACTTATACAACAGAGGCAGTGGTCTGTGGCTCTAGAGCTAACAACACTGCCGACAAAGCGTTTCTGCTATTCACCCGGGACGCAGGGATGCTTTGGGCAACTGCTCGCAATGTGCGTTCAGAAAACTCCAAGCAGCGCTTCGCGTTGCAGGATTTTTCGTTGATCCGTGTGTCACTGATTAAAGGTAAGGCAGGTTGGCGTATCGGTAGCGTAGAAGGAGAAAGGAATTTCTTTAGAGAAGTTGATGGAGACGGCGCACTAGGAGGACGTGCTACCGTCGTTTCTGTAATTCGTCTTTTGCGACAATTCTTACACGGTGAAGTGTCTCATGCAGAAATATTTGATGACGCTAAAGTATGCTTAGCCGAATTGTTAAAAATAGTTGAACAGGAAGATAGAGATAAGTTGTTCAATATTTTTACTTTACGTCTGTTAACAAACTTGGGTTATATAGCTACCGGCGACGAATGGAGAGAATATCTAACCTCTGATATTTGGTGGCAGTTACCGGCTTTATCCCAAAAGGCAGATAAAGCTATTGAGCAAGCTAAGCAGGCCAGTCATTTATAGTGCATTTCTCATTTTTATTTTTCTGGTTTCACTTTATACTTAACCTTAATGTCAGATAAGCATTCACACGATCGTTTGGATGGTTTACGTGAGCGTCTTTATGCTAGAGGAGAAGAGCCGCGAGAACATAAGCGTTCAGCCTTGTCAGCTAATGGGGACATCGTACCAAAGCAAGAGTTGGGCATTACTCCACCTCCGCCTCGAGTTAACGTACCTCCACCTCCGCCACCACCAGCTCCTGAGCGACCACGTCGAATTAAACGCTACAGAGGTATATTGTTGCTGATAGCAGTGGCTTTCTTCGTACTGTCAGTTTTGGCCTCTAGTCTTTATATAATGCTTGGTCGTAATACTGTTAGTGGCAATAACATTTCTCTGGATGTTACAGGTCCTTTCACTGTAGGTGGTGGTGAAGTTCTGTCTTTACAGATTGGTGTAACTAATCAAAATACAGTGCCAATTCAGTCAGCCACCTTGGTGGTTGAGTATCCTTCGGGAACACTCTCTGCTGAAGAGGGAGAGGAGCTTAAGGAGCTATATACAGAACGCATAGATTTGCCAAGTATCAATGCGGGAGAAACTTATAATATGCCTTTGAAAGCTAGAGTATTTGGTGAAGAGAATCAGGAGGCAATTATAAAGACCGCCATTGAATATCGTATTTCTGGAAGTAGCGCAACTTTCCACAAGGACGCAGATGAGTTTCGTTTTAAGATCGGTTCTGCACCGTTGGTTTTTGATATTGATGCCGAAGAAACTATTTCTTCTGGACAAGAAACGACCATTGGTTTAACTATCAATTCTAACTCCCCGACCACTTTAGAGAACCTGGTTGTGATGGCTGACTATCCTTCTGGCTTCGACTTTACTGAGGCGGAGCCAGCGCCCATAAGTGGTCGTAATGTTTGGCATATTGATCAAATAGAATCAGAGGGCAGTGTCACTATAGATATTTCCGGTATTTTAAATGGAACTGAATCAGAAGAGCGCGTGGTCAATTTCACAGTTGGAGTGGCAAGTGATAGTAATCCTAATAAAATTTCTTCAGTTTTAGCTAAAGCGGCTACCGAGTTTACTATTGAAGAACCCTTCCTAAGTTTTGAGGTTAAGGTAGGTAACTCTACCAAAAGTTCAGTCAGTATTCCTTCAGGTTCACAAACCACTGTTGCAATTGATATGGAAAATACTTCCTCAGATAATGTTTACGATGGTGTGGTGGAAGTACAGTTGGGTGGCAACGCTTTGTCACAGACAGAAATTTCGGTATCAGACGGGTATTATGATTCCAATACTAGGACAATTATCTATGACGTATCTACTGCAGATGAATTGAAGAAACTAGAACCTGGCCAGAAGACACACTTTTCATTTAGCGTTAAGCCATCTGGTGCCGGATTGCAGACCCCGCAAGTAACCCTGGCTGTGCGAGCAACCGGACGACGTGTGTCTCAAAGTAATGCAAGAGAGGAAACTTCTGGAACTATCGACCGTACCATTAAAGTTGAAAGCACACTCGCTATGGCCGGTAGTGTGGCCGATGTTACATTTGGACCAGTGCCGCCAGTAGTAGGAAAAGCCACTATGTATCGTGTGGTTTGGCAGGTTAACAATGGCGGCAATGGCCTAAATAATGCCGTTGTTACTGCAACGTTACCTTCGTATGTGGATTGGACTGGTAATACAGCAGGTGCAGGAAATTGGGATTATAACGATTCGACCCACACTATTACGTGGAGTATAGGTAATATTCCGGCTGCAGGTACGCAAAGTGGCAGTTTCGGGGTATCATTCTTGCCAAGCTCATCACAAATTGGTAGAACACCTACATTGGTCAATGGTGCGAGTTTGTCGGCAACAGACAACTTTACGGGTTCAGCCTTAAAAGCTAGCACCCAGGAACTAACTACAGAGTTAGCCGGACAAAAAGGTAGTGGTGAAGTAACAGCTAATTAATTTCAGAATTTACAAAATGGCAGTCAAGGACAATAAAAATGACCCAAAGATGGAGAAGATCGTATCACTTTGTAAGAGACGTGGTTTTGTGTTTCAAGGTAGTGAAATCTACGGTGGTTTGAGGGGCACTTGGGATTTTGGTCCACTTGGTGTGGCGCTAAATAACAACCTCAAGCGCGAATGGTGGAAGATGTTTGTCGAAAGTCGAGAAGATATGTATGGTCTCGACGCTGCTATTTTGATGAACGAAAAAGTTTGGGAAGTAAGTGGTCACACTGGCGCCGGCTTTGCTGACCCTATTGTCGAGTGTACTAAGTGCAACCATCGTTTCCGCGCTGATCACTTAGGTAATACTGAGGTTTGCCCTGATTGTGGTGGTGCTCTGGGTGAGGTGAAAAACTTCAACCTAATGTTTGAAACTAAGGTTGGCGCAGAAGGTGATATGAAGTCATACCTACGTCCGGAAACCGCTCAAGGTATTTTTGTAAACTTTAAAAATGTCGTTGACTCAATGGCGCCTAAGATGCCATTCGGTATTGCTCAGATTGGTAAGGCCTTTCGTAACGAAATCGCGCCGCGAGAGTGGCTATTCCGCGTTCGTGAGTTTGAACAAATGGAAATTGAGTATTTTGTAAAAGAAGAAAATTGGGAAGCAGAATACGAAAAGATGCTAGCTGACATTCGTGCTTGGCACAAACATATCGGTCTCAAGGAAGAAAATATTAAAGAAGCCGAAGTACCAGAAGGGGACTTAGCCCACTACTCAAAGCGCACTATAGACTTCGAATACAACTATCCTGGTAAAGGTTTTGATGAGTTATCTGGTTTTGCCTACCGTACCGATCATGACTTAAAGAATCACATGGAAGCGAGCGGTGTTTCTATGGAATACATCGAGCCGGATGGTAGCCGTTTTGTGCCACATGTATTAGAGCCATCATTTGGTCTCGGTCGCTCCTTCATGGCAGTTTTGGCAGAAGCTTACACTGAAGACGAAATGGGTGGTGAAACTCGTACTTACTTGAAGTTGCCAGCACATCTAGCACCTTATCGTGTCGCTGTATCACCGCTTCTAAAGAACAAGCCACAGCTGGTAGAGAAGGCACGTGAGGTGTTCACAATGCTAAAGAAAGAGTTTGGTAACGTGGCTTGGGATGACAATGGAAATGTGGGTAAGCGCTATCGTCGTCAGGATGAGATTGGTACACCAAATTGTGTTGTGATCGACTTCGATACTCTAGGCGAAGAAGCTCCTGAAGACAAAGATACTGTTACCGTACGCGATCGTGACACTGGTGAGCAAACACGTGTGGCAATTGTAGAACTTGCTTCATATTTAAAATAGGTATATCTTATTTTTAGATTCATAAATAATGGAGGGAAAGATGCAACCTCTCACATTAATCTGCTTTACTTCTGCCGCAGACAGGTTCGATACTGAGTCTTTGCGTGACTTGGAGGCTGAAGCCCATGGTTGCGGTTTTAAGTACATCACTTTGCGAGTACAAATGTGCCCGCAAAAGGATCAAATGGTCTGCCCAGAACATGTAGCAAAAGTACTTGAGCAGATGTGTATATGGCAAGTATGGTTTGGTGGATATGGCAGTACACCGCTTACAAGGTGTTTGGTAAACATGTGCATTACCGAAGAAGGTTTTGAGTGGGAAGACAAAACTCCTCGGCCGAGTATCGGTCATGAAATGATCGAGTGGCAGAAACGCTGTCTAGGCTATAAACCTTACGCCAGGCAGTGTTTGTTGGAAAACCTGCTTGGATGATATGAATACGTGACGAGCGGACGTAAGTTCGCTCGTTTTATTTATTTTTTGCTTGTGCTAAAGTTAGTTTCAATATGTCAGAGAACAAAGCCAAATATATCACCACCACTTTACCGTACGTAAATGCCGACCCACACATTGGTTTTGGTTTAGAAACCATACAAGCTGACACCCTAGCTCGATATTGGCGTCTGATGGGCCATGAAGTGTTTTTCAATACTGGTACCGATGAGCATGGCCAAAAGATCGCCCAAAAGGCTGACGAGAAAGGGGAGGCTAGACAAGCTTATGTCGACCATTACGCGGCTGAGTTTGATAAGCTAAAGTCCGCACTCAATCTCTCTTACGATAATTTCATTCGTACTACCAATCCGGATCATCAAGCAGCTGCGCAGGAGATATGGCAGCGTTGTGCCGGGAAGGGTGATATTTATAAAAAGAAGTACACTGGCTTGTACTGTGTTGGTTGTGAGCTGTACTACAAGGAGTCAGAACTCGATGAAAACAAGCGCTGTCTGATTCACGGCACTTTGGCCGAAGAGGTAGAGGAAGAAAACTACTTCTTTAAACTTTCTAACTACCAAGCGTATTTGGAAGAGTACCTGTCTAAAGAAGGTGTGATAGTGCCAGAATGGCGTCGCCAAGAAGCGATGAACTTTGTTAAGGGTGGTTTGGAGGACTTCAGCATTTCTCGTGAGAAAAGCCGCATGGATTGGGGTGTGCCAGTACCGGGTGATGATGATCAGGTGATGTATGTGTGGTTCGATGCTTTAACCAACTATATTTCTACTCTCGGTTGGCCCGACGATCAAGAAGGTAAGTTTAAGAAATTCTGGGAAGATGGTGTGACACTGCAGGTGGCCGGTAAGGATCAGGTACGTTTCCAGAGCATTATGTGGCAGGCGATGCTAAAGAGTGCTGAGGTGAAGGCGACTGATCAGGTGTTCTACCACGGCTTCATCACCAGCGGGGGACAAAAAATGAGTAAATCGATTGGTAATGTCATTAGTCCTTATGAGTTGGTAGACAGATATGGCACCGATGCTACTCGGTTGTTGCTCCTGCGTCACGTACATCCAGTAGATGACTCTGACGTTACTTGGGAAAGATTGGATGAGTGGTACACCGCCGATTTGGTTAACGGGCTCGGTAACCTAACTGCGCGCATTATGAAGATGGCTGAGACTCATCTTGACGAGCCCGTTGCTGTTCCTGATAGTTATAGTTTTTCTGGCAATCATACAGAACTCATGAATAAATTTGAGTTCCAGAAATTTACCGATAGTGTATGGGCTCAAATACAGCAAATAGACGAATTTATTGCAGAAAAAGAGCCGTTTAAATTGATTAAAGAAAACCCTGAAGACGGTAAAAAGATGATAAAAGAGTTGGTAACACGACTTAATGAGGTGGGCTACGTGATTGAATCTTTCATGCCAAAAACATCTAAAATTATTAAAGAGGCTGTGTTGGCTAACAAAAAGCCGGATAATTTATTCAACCGTTTAGATGGATAATACATACCGATACATAGATACTCATTCTCATTTACATTTTCCTGAGTTTACTGAAAATCTGGAAGAGGTAATGGCGAAAATGCGAGATGAAAAAGTGGCGACCATTGTAGTGGGTACTGGTTTAGAGACTAGTCAAAGTGCAGTAGCTTTTGCTAATACTCATCCTGATGTGGTGGTCGGCGCCACTATTGGCGTACACCCAACCGACTTCAACGAGGATTTTCATCCCGAGGATTATCAGCCTCTGGTAGCTAGTGGAAAAGTAGTTGGAGTAGGGGAATTTGGTTTTGATTATTTCAGAACTCCAAGAGAGGAAGTGTTCGAACGTCAGCGAAAGCTATTTCAGAAACAATTAGACTTTGCTTTGGAAAATGACTTGCCGTTAATGCTACATATTAGGCCTGCTCAAAATAGTGACGATGCACACGAGGATGCTTTGGCTATTCTAGAACCTGCCAAGAAAAAGTATGGTGAAAAACTACGCGGTAATACTCACTTCTTCACCGGTAGCTTAGAAATGGCCAAGCGTTATTGGGATATTGGTTTTACCACCGCTTTCCCAGGCGTGGTGACTTTTGCTGATTCAGTAGCGGCAGTGGCTAAAGAAGCTCCTTTGGATCGTATTTTAGGTGAGACTGATGCTCCTTACGCCGCGCCGGTGCCTTATCGCGGACAACAGTGTGAACCGTGGATGGTGAAGGAAGTGTATAAAAAGATTGCTGAGCTTAAGGGGGAGGGTGAGGAAAAGGTAAGAGCGCAATTGCTTCAGAATGCTAATAATCTATACAAATTAGCCTAGTTTGTTACATTAAGTACCAAAGTTCATTGATGGAGGTGAATCATGTTCAGAGAACAGACACGTCGGCAATTGTGTGATTTGGCAAAAAACGGCCCTGTGCCTCATAGGGCTAAGGTGTCAGACAGCTACTACAGCACTCTGAGTATAGGAATTAGCAATAGCGGGGATATCTCCTTAGAGATTGCTGAACGTTATGGTCACGACACAAGGTTGGCTGGATGTACTTTTGTCGGTGTTGGCGGAGGAGACGACCGACCTCTGACAAAAGAAGCTTTACGACTGTTGGCAATAGCGCTACAGGAGGAAGGTGATGTCAGATAAGTGTGGCATTTTAATCTGTAGTCGTCCTGAAATAGTTTGTCATTCTGACGAAATGGGCGAGTGTTTACGACCCTGTGCGCATGGCGGACCACATTTGATCTATGTGGCGCAGTATAAACGTTACTGGATCTGGGAATGTGACTGCGAGGATTGTCGGAGTGAAAATTCGGATGACTGGTGTCTCGTGTACGGGGATGTTTCAGAAGCTGAGGTAAAAAAGCTTCTGGAATCAGCCGATTATGAAGGGAAATAAAAGCCCGCGACCGAAGGTCGCGGGC
>JBNLFP010000032.1:0-3837 GCA_050305595.1 Minisyncoccia bacterium | reverse complement strand
GAGGGGGCACTTGATTTTGATGATCTGCTTTTAAAAACTCTTCGCTTATTGGAAGGTCATCCCAACGTAAGGCAACAACTTCAAAATCGCTATCGTTACATTCATATAGATGAATACCAAGACACTAATAAAGTGCAGTATGAAATCGTCCGTCTGCTGGCGGGAGAAAAGCAAAACATCTGTGTGGTAGGGGATATTGATCAATCTGTTTATTCTTGGCGTGGAGCAGACATCAAAAACGTTTTGCAATTTGAAAGACATTTCCAAAATGCCAAAACGGTCTTACTCGAAGAAAACTACCGTTCAACTAAAATCATTATTGACGCTTCTAATAAAGTAATTGAAAAAAACCGTAACCGAGTTGAAAAAACTGTTTTTACCAATAATGACACCGGAGAAAAAATTAAACTCTTCGCCGCTTTCTCTGGCGGACATGAAGCAAGTTATATAGCGGGAGAGGCAAGTAAGCTGATAGAGAACGGAGTGTCTCCATCTGACATTGCTGTTTTGTTTCGCACAAACTTTCAGTCGCGTGCACTTGAAGAAGCATTCCTTGGAGCCGACATTCCTTATCAAGTTTTGGGGACAAAGTTTTTTGAACGCAAAGAGGTAAAGGATGTTTTGTCATATCTACGTCTTTCTCTTAACCCCGACTCAACCGTCGACTTAACTAGAGTCATTAACACGCCGACTCGTGGTATTGGTAAGGTAACTTTACTAAAACTTCTTAACGGCGAACGCGCCGCGTTAAGTAGTGCAACGGCCAATAAAGTAGACGCCTTCTATCAAATGATGTCAGACATCGCAGATGAAGCTCGCACAAAACCTCTATCGGAAACATTACGTTTTATTGTGTCCCGCTCTGGTATGGAAACTAATTTCAAAAAGAGTGGGACCGAGGAAGATTTAGAAAGATTGGAAAACTTACGTGAGTTGATTTCGCTTGCAACTCGTTATGATGAACTCGGACCAGAAGAAGGAGTCGAGGCACTACTAGCAGACGCGGCTTTGCAAAGTGATCAAGATGAAATTAAGGAGAAAGAAGATCAAGATGCAGTTCGACTAATGACCGTGCACGCAGCGAAGGGTCTCGAGTTTCCGTACGTGTTTGTTACCGGCATGGAAGAAGGATTATTTCCACACGAACGACTCGATGAAAAAGGTGTCGATCAAGAGGAAGAGCGTCGACTATTTTATGTAGCTCTCACACGAGCTGGTAAAAAACTTTGGTTGACCTACGCCAACTCCCGTATGGTCTTCGGACAAAACAGAGTTAATGTTCCGTCATCATTTCTGTCTGACATTGACGACGAGCTTTTGGAAATTGAGCAAGGAAACGACGGAGAACTAACTACCCGCCGTGGTGGACTTCTCGATGACTGGGATGACGGATTTACTATTCATATATAGACCAACTTTCACAAATAAAATCTCAGTGTTATATTCAACGTAGAAAGATACGGAGGAGATTGTAATGTTGTACACCGATACATTATTAGAACGCTCCAAGTATGGACCGTGCCTAACCACGAAACTAGCTCACGTCGCCAGTGCTTGCTTGTTGGTCTGCAACAAAAAGCCCAGCGAAAATACCTTTGTTGGAACTCGGCGAGTGTCAGCCAGGTGGAGGATTCTAATAGTTGACCCCGAGTACATACTGATAGTAACCGAAGGACTCAATAGAGCTTGGACCTATCACCTACATATAATTAATAACGAAGGATAAATATTCACCTCGCACAAACCCATTGTTATCACAATGGGTTTAACTGTATTTTTCTTTCACTTTCCGCTATGCTAGCTCCAATGAACGACAAGTTCGAAACTAAAAAATCACTAGGCCAACATTTTCTCAACAGCAGGGTTGTACCCGGCTGGCTGTGTGAGGCTGGTGAAGTTACGTCTAACGACACTGTGTTGGAGATCGGCCCAGGTACTGGAGCTCTAACTATAGAGCTTCTGGAGCGTGGAGCTAAAGTAATCGCTTTAGAAGCTGACCCTAGAGCGATCGAAGTTTTACAAGAAAAGTTCTCTGAGGCAGTTGCCGACGGGCGGTTAACCATTCACCACACAGACGTTCGTCAGTTCGAGCCGCAAAACATCGGACTTCAAGACCATAGTTTCAAAGTGGTAGCCAACATCCCTTATTACCTGACCGGACAACTGTTTCGCACCTTTCTAGACAGTAATGTACAGCCAACATTGCTAGTATTTTTAGTGCAAAAAGAGGTAGCGAAGCGAGCAACCACCAAACTTGAGTACGGTGAAAAAGAGTCGCTACTTTCTCTCTCTATTAAAGCGTTCGGCACTCCGAAGTATGTGAAGACCGTGGGGAAGGGACACTTTAATCCATCACCGAAAGTAGATTCTGCAATCATAAAGGTGGCTGACGTAAATCGCGAACACTTTACTAAAATATCACCAGAACTTTTTTTTCATGTGTTACACCTAGGTTTTGCCTCAAAACGCAAACAGCTTTTAGGTAATCTGAGTAAGGAATACGACAGGACTAAATTGTCAGAATTATTTTCCACTCTTGATCTAGCGCTAGATGTGAGAGGGGAGGATGTTCCCTTGAACAAATGGTTTGAATTGGTTGAGCACTTGGTTTCCACATAATTGTCCACAACTTATAAACAGCTTTATGAAGTGGTTGATAACAGCCAGACACCCAAGGTGTCTGGCTGTTATAATGCAGTTTACTGATGACTTTTCGTCCGAGTATAGTTGTGGCTGTGATTTTGGGACTCGCTTTAGTGGGAGGTGCTTTAGTGTTAGTTGAAAATAAACCCGATGATAAGTCGGCCAACACTACATATACAAGCGACACCGCCCCACTACGCACCTTTATTGCTGTGGCGGACGCGGACAAAAACAACATCCCCGACTGGCAAGACGGTCTATCAATACCAACCATCAATTTAGACGAGCTAGACGCCAATGCAACACCAACCCAGACTTCAGAAGTAGCGATCGAACTGGCGCAAACGTCTTTATCAAGCAGCACAATTGGCACACTAGATATACGTGACCGGGTCATTGATATCAACAACGATACGCCATTCACCAGAGCGGACATTATCGTAAGTGGCAATGATGATGTGCTGACGCAAAAAATTTACGGCAACGCAGTGGCGACCATCACTTTCACCTACGCACCGCCCGCTGGCACCAGAAATGAATTAGAAATTCTAAACAGCGCCTTTATCAGTGATAATGGAAAAGAAGTAATTAAAGAATTGGATCCCATCATTACCTCCTACGAAAATATGATCAACGCCATGGAGAACACCCCAGTTCCTCCGTCTTTGGTGGTTGAACATTTATCTCTACTCAATGTTTACCAAGCTATCCTGAGTGACTTAAAAGCTTTCCGTCATGTATTTAGTGATGCTCTGCCAGCCATGACTCGCTTTAGTCGTTATCAGGCAGACGTTTATGCTTTATACACTGCTATTTCTAATCTTTACCTAAAACTAGACGCCAATGGGATACAATGGACTGAAGCGGACATGGCATCAAAACTTATTAAAGTTGAGAGCAATGAATAATTTTTATGCGTAGGTTTTCTTTTTCCACAATCTTCATCCCACTGCTCATAACGTTTTTTGCCGTGGGACCCATTCCTGCCAATGCAATTACAATTGGCGGCATAGACGTGTCCATCGGTAGTAGTGGGGGAGGTGACCATGTAACTATTGTAGGCGATGTATCAGACACTTCTGTTACGAATGCCCTCAAAAACACTCTGGCTGCTCTAGGTATCGAAAAAGTATCTGGTGATATTTCTGAACTTATCACCAAAGAAAAAATTCTTGATCCAATTCAGTGGGCAAT
>JBNLFP010000031.1:0-6396 GCA_050305595.1 Minisyncoccia bacterium | reverse complement strand
TAAAAGTTTTTTGTAGTTGATCAATCGAGGTTGGTGACTGTTTCATTAAGAATTGTAGGGATGAGTTTGTGATCATTGGGACACCGTAAGGAGAACGTAAGAAATCATCCACGTCCTGGGTAATAGTAGCGATACCTAGATAATACTTACGACCTCGCTTGGCGAGCGAGAACAAGAAGGAAGCAGTGTCTTCACTCTTCATCATCCACCACGCCTCATCAATTACCAACAATCGCTTTTGTAGGCGACGACGAATCATATTCCAGATATGGTTCGTGATGATGTACATGGCTATGGTCTTTAATTCGTCCTCCATATCACGCAAAGAGAACACGATGAATTTCTGGTTAATATCAACATTGGTAGCTTGATTCATAAAACCAGACCAAGTACCGCTAGTGTATTTTTGCAATCGAGCGATTAAAGATTCGCTACCTTCCATACCAGCCAGAACCATCTCAAAGTCAGACAAAAGAGGAGGCTCTACTCCGGTCCAGTCAACATCACCGTTAATATCTTTTAAGGCGTAAACTTCGTGTAAGGCTTGATCAATAATCGTTTCTTCTTCAGGAGACAGTCCGCCCAACATCAAACGGAATAAGCCGATCAATTCGATAATGTGTGAGCGCAATATATCTTCTGGTGCCTCGTCCTCTTCTGGGTTCGGTAAGTCAAAAGGATTTATATGGTGCGGACTGGAAAGTGAAATATTGAAATAGCGACCACCCGCAGCTTCGGCTAGGTGTTCGTATTCCCTTTCTGGGTCGATTACAACTACTTCAGTTCCAAACATTAAGGAACGCAGAATTTCTAACTTGATAGCGTAAGACTTGCCGGCACCAGAGGTGGCAAAAGTAACTGAGTTGTAGTTGGTTAAAGAAAAACGATCAAATAACACCAAAGAAGAATTGTGGCGGTTAATACCATAAAGAATACCGGTGTCAGATGTGAGGTCAAAAGAAGTGAACGGGAAAAAACTGGAAAGCGGACTGGAATTAAATTTGCTATGTACAAGTAATTCGTCAGTCATGGTTGGTATTACGCTGCGCAAACCTTGTTCTTGTTGGAAAAGGGCGGGTTTTAGGTATACCAAACGAGAGTCAAGAATGCCTTTAACCTCTGATTCGGTTTTGTTTAAGGTTTCTTCATCTGCTCCATACACAGCAATATATAAACCGACGTCAAATAATTTTTCTTCAGCCTGCATTAGTTTGTCGCGCAGTTCCTCCAGGTTGCGATAGGCAGCCTCTAGTTGTGGATCACGCACCATTCCCCTGCTTTCGTTGGCATTGATTTGACTTTCTACCTCGGCCACTTTCTTCTGGAATTTTTTTAGAGTTTCTGAGGTGTCTACAGGATGGATCATAATAGAGACATCCATTTCTTTTTCTAGGTTGAGGATTGGTTCTAGCCAACCATCATTAAGATAGCGTGGATAAGACACCGCGAAGAACACACGAGCACTGGTACCACTAATATTAATGCTGCGGGGGTTAACGGAAACAGCCGAAGGCGCCACTACATCTTCCAGGGTCATTAAGGCACTTTCAGCATCAAGGACGTTTTTGCCCTTAATTGTTCCATTCTCTTTATTTTTGATGAAATCTAGTATTCCCATGATTATTATTTTTGTGTACCTGGTGCGGTTTTTCCTACGTCTCCTGGGTTGAATATATGATAATACAATTCAACCAATTCTTCGTTCTGTAGCAAGATGGTTCTAATGCCTACTGATGCAAGACCTTGTTCAACCAAAGCCACACGTTGTTCCAGCTGTAATTTGTGTTCAGCAAAATTTTTATCGTCAAAGTAAACATTCTTCTTCCCACCTAATAGTTCTTTGAAGTTTCCCAAGTTAGTCTGTAGGTTGGCAGAAACTGGAGTGTACGGAATAACCACAAAGAAACTCTTACTCATGACATCTACTTCACTGGTAAAAGTTTTAATAAACTGCATATATTCACGTAACTGAATTTTCATCAGGTCGTTGTCTTGTTCTACCTCTCTGGCTGATAGTAGGTCTAAATAGGGTTGAATATCCAGACGGCGCGATTGGATATAAATTTGTAGTGAAAAATCTAGGGTGTTTAAAAATGCTTGAAATTGACGCAAGATAGCCTCTTGTTCCCCGATAGATTTTAAAGCGAAGTTTATGGAAGAAGCCAACAACACCATATTCATTTGACCATCCTTGGCAATGACCACGTTATCTTTAATGTCACGCAACGGAACGAAGTGTTGGGTGGTGTTTTTTTGAGTTTTGGTAGCCATATTAGTTTTCCTTTTGGATTGCTTTCATTTCTAGACGCCGTGATAGAGAAGCGATGTGTCCGGTCGGTGAAGGTGGCTGGTAAGCTGGACTGCCTGACTCATAGTGTGCTTCAGAATAAACACCAGTACCCGTTTTACGCCAGAAGTAGAGACGGGAGTTTTTAAAGTAACGAACCGCAGACTCAAGAAAAATAGAAAATGGACGATTGTTTACTGGGTAGAAACTAAGCAAAAAAGTCAAAGCTGCTACCGGTACTCCTAGTAAAACAAATACTAAGAAAGGGGTGAAGAAAAACAGTACGGCTACTATCCCCCCACCGCCAGCAACATAAACAAATTGTCGCCACGTTAAAGGACCAAAAATTTTGTCCTCAATCTCAATAAACTGCGGTACTTCAAATCGCATTACTTGATTATATCATCCTGATTTGAGCGGTGAGTAGGTTCTTCACTGTCCGTTTCTTGAATTGTGTTTTTTGTACCGTAACCATGAGCACGGTTAGCTTCCACATCATCAGCAAAAGTACGGACTTGTTTTAGGCCGTCTGTTGGTATGGCGGTAGTTTCTGGCGCTTCTTTCGCAGTCTCTGTTGTTTTTGTCTGTAGTGCAGCCGCCAACACATTGGGGTCGGTAAGGTCGGCTGCTGCGACTTCACCGGCAAAAAGTTTGTTTGCTAGTTCAACTTCTTGTTTAACAATTATAAATAAATCCTCTGTTAATCTACTTGTAATTTCGCTGGCGCGTTGCTCGTCTATCTCCAGTGATGCTTGAATATTATTTTTAAGATCAGTAAGGGGTGTGAACATATATAAGACTAGTTCAACTTCCATGTTGAGCGCAGCGGACTGTTGTTCGTTTAGTCCGTACTCAGCAACGACAGTTTCTAAGACTGAGTCAACAGTTCCGTAGCGAAATAGTTCTTTTATACTCTCAGGCAACTTTGGGTAGCGTTGCTTCATTTCTATTGGTTGGTCAATTATTGTGTCCATAGGCTATTTATTTTCTTCTTTTTTAGTACCCTCCCCTCCCTTCTTTGCTTTGTCGCCATCCTTTACTTTCTTTTCGTACTTCTTGCGAATTTCTTTTCCAGCCTCCTTGCTTTGCGCAGAGTTACGACCCATAAAGAAGTTTTTGATCGCACCAAAGTCAGCCACGGTAGTAGCATAGCCGCCCGCCGCTGCATCCATTTTTTCTTTGTGTTCAGCTATGGCTTTTTTGGTTTTCGCTATATTGTCTCTTGCTTCTTTCTTTTTTACCTCGTCCTCACCAGCTTCAGATAGTTTCGTTAGTTCTCTTTTTAAGTCTGTATCTAGGTCGTCTCTCTTCTTTGCTAGGTCCGTATCTAGCTTAACTTCAGACCCAAGTTGGCGACGATTGCGCTCCCGTTCTAGGTTTTGTTTGTTTTTCTTCAGAGTGTCTTTATCAGATTCAATTTCAGATTTAAGGAAGTCGATGTTAGCTTGAATTTCTTGTCGCTCTTCATCGGTAGTTGCTTGTTTCTTGTTTTTCTGCTCTTCTCTGATTTTTGCCTGCTTATTCTTAATTGCTTGATCAGTTGCATCAACCGCAATTTGTAGGTTTGCTACTGCCTCATCTTTATCGCTAACAGTACCCAAACTCTCGGCAAATTTTTGTTCGCGCTCCACGACTGCTTTGGTGCGGCTGGCGTAGCCCTTCCCGCCATCACCAATACCAAGTTTGTTTCCGACCCCCCCAATTTTTCTAGCGTCAAAACTCGTATCACCTATTTTACGAGCTAAATTTAACTTACGCCTAGCCACCCATCCCTCTCTACCGCTCTTAGCAGCAGCATCTCTCAAGCTATCGCTTTCTGCCGCGTCTTGAGCACGTCTGCCTATTTGTGATCTTAGTAAGGCAGCGGCTCCGCCAACGGTTGCTCCTGCCGCCAATTGTCCGGTACGACGGGCGGTCCAGGTGCCAAGTTTACGAGTCATGCCGACTGTTTTGTTGGCTCCAAACGAGCCAACTTGTTTTGCAACCATTAAAGACATGATTAGGAAACCGGCGACTATTAGTAGTTGAAAAATAAAGCCAATCAACGAAAACTCTCCGGTGGCGCCACCTATGCCCTGTAGAGAACGTAGTGAGACGTAAATCATAAATAGATAAGCTGGCCCCACCAACAAGTTGCTGACAAAATGTCTTTGCCACATGTCACCCAAACTTTTAAAGTACGGTAGCACCATACCGATGAAGAAGATTGGTGAAAAGATCATCAAAACTATTAAAGCCAAAAAACGAGTGAAAAGAATAATGGCTCCAGCAGCAAAAACAAACCCCAAAATCATGTAGAAAATCAGGAATAGCAGACCTAGGATCAGGGCAGATCTAGCATTGTCTACACCTCCAGTAAAGATCGGTTCTTCCGTTATTTTGGTTAAACCCTCAGTTTCAGTTGTTACTGCAACACCGGATAAGTTTATGAAACCATTTGAGATTTTTGGATATTCAAAACCAAATAAGGTATCGCTGGTGTTAGTCGAGACTAGATTACTAATCTGGTAAGACATCACGTTGCTAAAGTCTATTAACAACTGGGTGGCATAGAGGCTGAAGTTGATTAACAAAGCAGCTATGATAATAGAACCTAAAGTTTTTCGGCTGTTGCTTTCGTTGACGTTAAGAATGAGTTGGAAGCCAACTGCGATTAAGCCAAATATGAAAAATAGATTAAACAAATCGCGAATGATTTCCCACGATGCTACCACTGACGCGTTTATGTTTAAATTTTCTGCATCCATAATACCGGCCATATGGATGGTAAAGATGCCGGCTGAGACGTCTAACATGTGGCCACCTATGTAAGCCACAAAAAACCCTAATGAAGAAAGGATGGAGAAAATAGTCGAATTCCAACTGGAAAGACCCAAGGTTTCGGCTGCGACGGCAGGGCCGTAGCCTCCAGCCTTACTATCTTCTTCCGCAAAAACTTGTTCTAAAGCAATCCCGTGAGTTAAAGAAACAGAAAGAGGGGCGGCAAAAAGAATAAGCGCCATAAAGATCGCTAGAATCCAACTTCGATTTTTACACAAAATCCCGACCATAATTTATGCGGTATCTACTTCCCTATTCTAACCCGTCCGCGTCCCAGGTTCTAATCACATTTTTGCACTTCTACACTCATGTCGTATTCAAACAAATCAATCATTTCAGCAAAGGTAGAGTCAAGATAACTTACAACTAGATCTTGGTTTTGTAAGTCAGTATGAAATAGTCCTTGGGTATTGTATTGCTGATATAAACCAAGCAGGGAGACTTTTGTAGCACTGTCGGTCGCTGCGTCGTATTGTTCTTTTAAGGTACTTAAGACGGCAATGGTAGTAGCAGAAATATCTAGATCGTCTTGTGCGGAAGACCGAGCGTCTTCTAGTTCACTAGTTAGACTCAAGTCGTAACAGCTACCAAACTCCTGGACGTGGTCGTTGTTTTCAGCTTCGACACGATTTACTTCCGAAATGATTTCTTGCTGAATTTGGAAAAAGGTTTGTTCGGCGGTTAATGAATCATCTATTGGACTAGCATCGAAACTTTGGTAGTCAGATACGTTGTCTTGTTGCAGAGCATCAACATAAGACAGGGTTCCGCTCGAACCGAACACGTTATTACTGTAAGTAGGATTACCAGTCAGCCCCAATGCACCAGTCACGCTGGTTAAAGCTTGGTTGGTCAGGTTGGCCATTAGGTTAGAGACAGACTCATTGAATTCATCCATGTTGAGCAACTGTAGCCCAGGCAAATCAACCAAGTTGAAGGTTAATGCGTCAGAGCTGAGTGACGGAGGACTTACAATATTACAATCTGTCCTACTGATCCCCAGAGCATCAGTGGCTGTGTTACAAACTTTCTGTGCCAACATGCCTTTGGTGCGATCTAGTAAATCACGCTCATTTTCAACAGCTTGTAGCTGACGAAGAGCCAGCTCTCTTTTGGCTTCGTATTGGGCACATACTGGCGTGCTGCAAGTGCTAATACGTCGAGCCATGCGTGCCAAAGTGTCTTCAGATTGATCTGCATTGTCATCAGGACAGCTGAATAACTGACCGTCCACAGTTTGATTGTTGGCCAAGAATTTATAGACTTGTTCTTTTACTACAAAATCTTCT
>JBNLFP010000030.1:0-5035 GCA_050305595.1 Minisyncoccia bacterium | reverse complement strand
TGTGGTATCAAGGCGTACCAAAAACAACGCTGCCGACATCAAGGCTACACTGACTCCGATTCCAACCATCTCAAACTTATTCAATTTCATATTGTCACTCAGAATAGAACAGACGGGTTAAAATTGCAACGATACGGTTCCTGTCGCTATTTCTGAAACCAAACTAGGTTGGCTCCTGTCAGCTAAATCAGCTAAAAATGAGAGCCTATCATCACCCATCATAATGATTGGTTGAGTCGGTACAGACATGGTTTCAACTGGAATTAGCGTGACCTTTAATTGACGCTCGATTGACTCTACTCGAATAGCTAAGCCTTTTTGTACATCATCAGAAAAATATTGATCAAAAATAAAGTTGCCTAAGGAATAAAAAATAAGTTTGTTCTTATATTTTTCTATATCTTGCACTACATGTGGATGAGTACCAACAATAAGGTCTACTCCTGCATCTATGAGAGCGTGGGCAAATTTTTCTTGATCATCATTATGGACTAACTCATATTCTTCACCCCAATGAACATAAACCATTTGTAAATCACTGTGACGGACAGCTTCACTAACCACCGGCAACCATTCTGAATCTTCGGGATGGTGATATGTGTCGTTGATATTGATGATCGCTAACTGCAAATCACCCAACTGTACATAGTCAATAGAACTGGTTGAAATTAAATTAGGGTCGCCTGACACCACAAAGCCACGTAAACCAAGCTGCTTCAAAGTGTTTTCGTAACCACCCTGCCCGTCATCATAACTATGATTATTAGCTAGAGACAAGTGAGTTACACCACTAGCCACCAAACCTGCTAGATCAAACGTACTTACAGACAAAGTCATTCCATAATCAGGTGTTGGCTCGTAATCTGTTGGTATAGCAGCCTCAAAATTACCCAGCACTGTACCTGCGTTCAATAAGTCATACGTGTTTCGAAAAGGCCAATCAGAACCGTGTTTAGACATTTGTTCTGCTACATAACGAGCGAGCATAATGTCACCCACAACTACTAAGTCATCGGGTGTATCCGGATCCTTTTCTCTTACTGTGGCAAAATCACCAAAAGATACAACATTTGCAGGCAAAGCATTCTTAAGGTTAAAAGTGTCACTTTTAAAGTAGAAAAAGCCGATTGCACACAAAAAAAGTAGCACGACAACTATAAAAATTGACCACCTACTATCCAACATAGAATAGACCAATCCCTTGTGTGTACATTATTCCGAGCACCACTCCAATGGCCACTGCCAAAGCAATGAAGAATATGGAAATGACTTGCAATACATAAGTACTCTGACGACGGCCTCGCAACTTCTCTAACTCACTAGCATCAACCTCCACATCTATACCAAGTAACGCATGAATGGCTTCGGGACTAAGTTTTTTATCGGACATAAAAACGTCATGCAAAGTGTCCACGTGAGTTTTATGCGTATCAGGGTTTTCGCGTAAAACGGTAATGGCAGTCTCCACGTCTTCTTTGTGCCATCGAGCAGAAATTAAAACTGATCGAATTTCTTCATCTGCTGCAGTGGCTGGTAGACCATTTACTGCCAATAACTGTTCAACATGTTTGCGATCAATCATGATTGGTAACTTATTCTTCACTCTTTGCAATGTGCGTAGCGTAAATTTCTAATAGAACAATAAAGACACTAGTAATCACCGGACCAACAATAAAGCCTATCGGTCCAAACATAAAGATACCACCCAAAACAGAGAGCAAAATAAGAAACGGGTGCATTGGGTAGTTACGACTTACCAAGTATGGACCAAGAATGTTATCAATCCAAGATACTGCCAATACCCACCAAACTATAAGACCTATCCCCGACACATAATCACCTAAGAACAACGCATAAGCGGCGGCTGGAATAAAGACTACCGCAGTACCAATACCCGGCACGAGAGCTACTATGGCAACAATAGTACCCAGTAAGATGGAACGCTCAAAGTCAAAGATGGTAAAGCCAATCGCAGCGGAGATACCCTGCACCATCGCCACCAATACCGTTCCTAGTGCCACACCACGAATGGCCGCACCCATACGTTGAATGATCATAGTGTCTTCCTTGTCAGGTAAAGGACTGATGCGAATTAGCTCCTCAGTAAAACGCTTACCATCTCGGAAGAAGTAGAAGGAAGCTACAATTGCAATAAACAATGAAAATACTGAAGAAGCCGCGGTGGTAAAGATCGATCCTATATTGCTCGCAAACCAACCAGCTCCCTGTCTCAGGTAATCAACGATATTTACATTGAAGCCTGACATGGCTGAGATTGCGTCTTGTAATTCGTGCAGTTTTTCAGCCAGAGAATAATTACCGTTACTTAATAGCTTATAGACTGACAAAGCTTCAGTCACCAAGAGTGAACTGATCCATAACATAGGAATAATAACCAACACGATTACCAAAAGCGTGGTTAAAAGTGCAGCTATAGATGAATTTTGACGAGGAGTTATGCGACGAATACGCTCATAAAGCGGGTAACAGATTACCGCAATTACTGCTGCCAACGCCAAGGAAGTGACAAATGGTAGAAACATCTTCCAGGTTAGTAAACCAACCAAGCCTAAAAGACCAAAAAAGAATACATATTCTACCACTCGATTCAGTAACATAAGGGAATTGTAGCCATATTGCACCAAAAGCGCAATGGATAATTTATTGCATAATAAAGCTAAAAGTGTTTGTATAGATCTCGAAAGTACATTCCTCCCAATTAAATAAAGGAGTAGAATCGTGAGCACTTTGAAAGATCATGCAGAAACATGGAAATACGTTCAGACAGAACTTAGAAACAAATTAGGTGAAGATGTTTTCACGGCTTGGTTTGGCCGAGTAAAGTTTGAAGATATTATCAGTACCACTCTGGTCGTCAGCGTGCCTACTGATTTTTTGGTGGGGTGGCTTACACAAAACTACAGCAGTATCCTTTTGAAATTATTTCAAAAGGAAGGGTACTTTGTAACTGAACTAAAGGTAGACAACAGAGGGGTTGAAATAGGGCGAAAAGTGGCAAAAAAACCTATTACGATCATTAGACATCTGCCACGCCGAGAATACCAAGAACGTGTGCTCGGCAAATTACCCTGTGTCATAACTAACTCAACCAAAGAGCTCAGCCCACAAAAAGAAGTGGAAATAATAATACAAATTCAAGGTCTAGTTAGTAACCATTTCAAGATAGATGTAAATAATTTGGTTTCTAATTGTCGTGTAAGAAAATTTTCCGGACCAAGACAAATCGCCGTCTACTTGGCAGTGCAAAAAATTGGTCTGAAGCCAGATTTAATAGCTCGATATTTCAACATGGAATCTCAGTCCATCTACAGCATAAACGGAAGAGTAGAAAATAAAGTTAAAAAGGATAAACAATATGCCAAGCTGATCACAGAAGTGACAGCAGAATTGGCAACCGCCTAAAAACAAAAGTCGGACACTTACGTGTCCGACTGTTTTTTATTGATCAGCCAAGTCTTTGACATCTTGTATTTCTCTCTCAAGTAACATCTCCGATACAGTTAGGGCTTTGTGTAGTCCATCAACAGCTTCCTTCTCTCCTTTGTTTAGACGTTTTTTACTTGTGATACCACGAATTTGATCATGAATCTCAAATCGTAAGGCAGTAAAAATACGTAACAGCTGGTTATGTATATCGTTTGCCTCCTTTTTGAACAACTTTAACTGGCGAGCGTAGCGCTGTCGTTCATATATAAGATAGCCAAACAACAACAACATCACCGCAGACATAATAGCTACCAATAGCGATGCTGCGTCATCTGCAATTTTTCCAAAAGCACCGGTAGACAGCGCTGAAGGTGGGATGGTTGGCACTAACAATGTATCTATAGTTCTACTATTACCTGCCTTATCATAAGCCGACACACTTAGGTTGTATTGTTCGTTTGGATCGACATCCAACAAGTAGCCACTTTTTACCTCTGCAAGAGTTAACGTTTCAGGTGCATTATTGTTTATTTGTACAGTATAGAAATCAATGCCGGACAACGTGTCTGTTGCTTCCCACGTTAATACTAAGGCCGGACGCTCAGACTTAAGAGTATTAGCCACAACAACAAATGGTTCTGGAGGGGTATTATCTATTTTAATTACATGGTCTGTGAAAGCACCCCACTTTTCATTATTACGTAACTGAACAGTTAAGTACTGTGTACCTTCCGTAAAATCATCAGCTGTAAAAGTAATTTCTGAAATAGCTGGCCGATAACTTTTTTGTGGTTCTTCGCCCGGAGCATTATGCAGCTCTGCCGCCACCGCAGTTATGTTACCGTCTAATTCCCAGCTAAAAGTGACGTCTTGTGGACGATACCAAGCCGCTTTGTTTATGTAAGTATCTGACGAAACCACTGGTGCATCAGGGCCGCCAGCATAGACATCTGTTTCATTAGACGCAACAATACCCTCTTGAGCAAAACTCAAAATAGGTACTAGCAATATCATCAACGAGGTAAAGGGCAGAAGAACACGCATAATTCTTTATACCTAACATTATGTCATAGTGCGTTACTCTATTGCTTTCACTACAGTGGATAAACACTAGTTGTTTGTTTTTATTTTAGGTAAGTCTGACCACAAAGTTGTGTACTCGGGGGAGCGATACTTATGTGCCGCAAATTTTCCACCATGACGAATACGTCCCACAGCCAATACTGTCTCACCCATTTTTTCATTCAAAGCATCCAACACTTTCATTAAACCTTCACCGTGAGATTTCTTTTCTGAAGTTTCAAATATATTCAGCTGCTCCACTCCGCCCTGACTCAATCGGTTAAGCACTATACCAGCTCTCTTGTAAGGTACCCCTGGGCGAAACAGTTTATCTACCACTCCCAAAGCAGCTTGTAAAAATACCCTGGTATCATCCGTTGATTCTGGTAGAACCACCTCCTCTCTACCGCCTTGCAGCATCCAATCACCGTGCCTGTTGGTACCAAGGATAATATTAATAGACTTTGCTTTTCCTCCGACAGAACGTAATTCAGCAGCAGCGTCATTCACATGCTTAGTAATAGCT
>JBNLFP010000029.1:0-9087 GCA_050305595.1 Minisyncoccia bacterium | reverse complement strand
TAGCGTGAGCTTTCTACGAACCTCCTAAAGGATAAGACAAAAGAAAATACAAATTATTTACTTCTGTCATGCCTCTCTCCCGGAAAAGAAAGAGAGGACTTGCTGTACCAATCGGGGGTTAGCCGATTGGATTTATATCTGACACTAATGTCAGATGATGCGTACTGTATTTAGTTGTCAAAAGACTTTGCTCAACTTGGCGATTGGCCGCTTTAAAAAAGCGTACACAACCTCCTCTGAACAAGTGGCGCTATTATACAGATATTGCCAGAAACTGCAAGCCCTTACTGTGTCTTTTTCGCTACCATTTGCCAGACACCCTACGCAAAGCAAATGCCGCTATAATTTTATGCCCCGAGCAGGTCAATTGCTACTATTATTTTGTGCCACCACCAGGAATCGAACCTAGATCTAAGTCTTAGGAGGACCTTGTTTTATCCATTAAACTATAGCGGCAATTATTCTAATTTAAAACGTTATTACTCTAGCACAGGTGATATAATAACTTCTACTATGGAAACTGATCATAAAGAATTGCGAGAAATTCTACGAGAACAAAACAAGTTAATAGAAGCTAACAACCAACTACTACACAAAATACACCGTTACGAAATGGTTAGTTTTTGGTCAAAGATGCTTTGGTTTGTTGTATTGATCGGTGTACCAATCATTATTTACTACTTCTTCCTGGAGCCCTACACCACCTCTGTTCTAGAAACAATCAAAAACTTCAACAACACCTTCCATGCTGTACCTGGTTGGGACAGATTTGTTGAGTTATACAATATAGAGAATACTAACTAAAAGTAATAGTAGTCGATCATATAATCTGGAGTCACTGGATATTCTGTACCCCAGCCAAGACCACTAACTAGTAGGTTAACAATACCCCAAATACTAACTAGGATAACAAAGGCCCCTATACCGTAGAGAGCCAAGGCTTTTGCATTGTTCCTTGATTCCTCATCATTACCTAAGATAAAAAAGCGTAATGAATTAAAAACAAAAAAAAGCAACGCTACTGCAAAAAATAACGGTAGTAATACATTATTTATGAAGACAATAAGAGAAACTATAACTTCTTGTATACTGCTCATAAAATTAGAATAAACCTAAACCACCAGAATAAGTAAGTATCATACTGAGTATGATGACTACTGCAATTACACCCCAAACCCATTTTACAACCGACTTAGTATGTTTGTGATACAGAAAACTCATAAAACCAGTGATTTATTTAGTGTTAAAATTATAGCACTATGAGCCTGTTACGTAAAAAAGCTTGGTGGCGAAAATTATTTCATTCTCGAATTTCTCTGCTAATCATATTTTGCCTTTTAATATTGCTGTCTATCGCAGTGTTTGATCGCTGGGTTGTGGCTCGTGAAGTTGCAGACAGAAGACTTGAAAAAGAAGAGGAATTTCAAATAGCAGAACAAAGAAAAGAAATTTTGGAGGAAAAGGTAAACAATATAAACGATGAGGAAGGTGTTGAAAGCGAGATAAGAAAACACTTTGATGTAGCCAGAGAAGGAGAACAAGTGGTTGTTCTGGTAGAGAACAAAGAAAATATTGAACCGATCACACCAACAGCCTCTACAGAGCCAAAAAGGCATTGGTGGTCCCCAATAGTTTCGTGGTGGCCGCTATGATATAATGCCGAAGTATGAAAAAAGTCATCATCTACAGCACGCCGACATGTCATTTTTGTCACGCTGCTAAGGAGTTTTTTACTAACAACAAAGTCGAATTTACAGACCATGATGTATCGACTGATCTTGAAAAACGGACAGAAATGATTGAAACCACTGGCCAAATGGGTGTGCCTGTTATCAAAATTGATGACGATGTGGTGGTCGGGTTTGATGAAGATAAGATTAAGGAGTTGTTAGGACTATAATCTAATCAACAAAAGAAAGAGCGGTCGCATTGCGACCGCTCTTTCTTTATGTCTACACACTTGGAGCCTCGCGAGAGCTTTTGAGACATTTTATGTCCTTTGTGCGCGCTAGGATTTCCACCACAAGGGCATTTCCGAAAATATATTCCCCACGGTCATTATTTTCTAGGTCCACCACAAGAGTATTTCCATTTTTATAGTCGCTGTCGCTCCTTAAAAATTAGGTCAACCTAGGACCTTTCGAGTATCAGTCGAACGCTCTAGCCACCCTCCGGTCAGAAACGGAAAAGATCTACCGCCAGGCAGATCTTTTAGTACACACGTAGATACAGTTCAGCTCTTTGTCCGCGCTCTAGGATTTGAACCTAGGACCTTTCGAGTATCAGTCGAACGCTCTAGCCAACTGAGCTAAGCGCGGACAAAAGGCTGAATTGGCCTTAAATGTGCTGGATACTATATCATAAAATCTAAAATTGATAAGTGTTGATACAGCTAATCATTATCCTCCTTCACCATCTTCATAAAGACTTCTTGTGGTATATGTACCCTACCCCGCGCCAAAGCTTTCTTCTTTCCTTTCTTTTGTTTTTCTCTGAGTTTCATCTTACGTGTAATGTCTCCACCATAGAGCTTGGCTGTTACATCCTTCTTCAAGGCAGAAAGAGTCTTAGAGGCAATAAAACGTCCCAGAGCCTTGGTCTGTATCTTAGTAACAAATTGTTGGCGTGGCAGCGTCTTGTAAAGCTTATCTACCAAAGCTCGTGCGTCTTGTTCAATACGACGAATACCGATAACACGAGAGAAAGCAGGTACCAACTCTTCAGCTACAAACACGTCAAGACGAGCTACATCAGCTGGACGCAACTCTGCAATTTCATAAGAGAGAGAAGCGTAACCGCTTGAAGTATTTTTTAGTTTATCGAAAAAACCACGCATTAATTCACGTAAAGGCATTTCTATAGTCAGCAGTGTACGGCCATCACCAAAAACTTCTGTATCAATCACGCTCGATTCATGATCGTAGAGCAACGTCATAATATTACCCACATAGTCACCAGGGGTAATGATCTGCCCAAGAATCCAAGGTTCACGCACGGTTACCTTCTCGCCATAATCTGGGAAACGTGAAGCAGCATAAATATTCTCTACTTTTCCATCTGGATATGTTACCTCGTAAGAAATGGATGGAGCAGTAATAATAATCTCGATTGCAAACTCACGACGCAAGCGTTCAGTGATAATTTCCAGGTGAAGCATACCCAAAAAACCACAACGAAAACCCCGACCCAGCACACCTGAAGATTCTTCTTCGTAAGAGAGAGATGAGTCTGATAATCGCAGACGATCTAGCGCCTGCCGCAAGATAGTGAAATCATCCTGACTATCAGGAAAAACACTAGCCCAAACAACTGGCTGTGGTTCTTGATATCCCCCCATTGGTTCGATATTGGCCTTGTCTGGAACAACAGTATCACCTACGTTGGCTACGCCTGGTTCTTTAATACCCGTAACAATGTAACCAATTTCACCAGCTTCTAGCTTATCAGTCGGCACTTCGTCAGGAGATAATACACCGACCTCCAAGGCTGGGAAGCTACGCTTCCCAGCCACGAAGCGTAGTGTCTCGCCCTTCTTTATTTCACCATCAAAAACACGCAAATAAACAATCACACCGCGATGATTTGAGTACTGAAAGTCAAAAACTAAACCTCTCGCCGTATCATTTTCAGCTGGGCGTGGGGCGGGAATCTTGTCACAAATTAAATCAAGCAACTCTTTCACCCCCTCACCTGTCTTACCAGACACCTTAACCACTTCCTCCGGTTGGCAATTTAGCAAATTACAAATCTCTTCAGTCACCTCTGGCACACGTGAATGTGGGACATCTATTTTGGTTAGAACTGGAATGATAACTAAACCTAAATCTTTGGCGGTCTGCAAAGTAGTCAGAGTTTGTGCTTGTACACCTTGAGTACTATCTACCAATAACAAAACACCCTCTATAGCACGAAGCGCGCGTGAGACTTCATAAGAAAAGTCTATATGTCCTGGAGTATCAATTAGATTTAACGTGTATTCCTTACCACCATAAGTATGAGCCATTCGTACTGGCTGCATCTTAATAGTAATACCGCGCTCACGCTCAAGTTCCATGCTATCAAGCACCTGATCTTTCATTTTGCGCGCCTCAACCGTCTTGGTTTCTTCCAACATACGGTCCGCCAAGGTGGACTTACCATGATCGATATGCGCGATAATACCGAAATTTCTAATATGCATCGTCCGGCCACTGTAGCATGAAAATGAAGCTAAATCACTTCCTCTGGAGGAGCGACTACATCGGATTTAATAAGTCTGCGCTGGAAGGCATGGGCAATTTCTTTTAATTCGGGACTCTTAAACCAGGCATAAGTAAGAATTGTAAACACAATACCAACGACACCTGCTAGGAGACCCTGAATAAACACACCAAGTAAACGTTCCTGATCAATACCGGACACCACAAAATTCAATGTGGCATAAGAGGCTAGTCCTCCGACAGTTGCGGCTGAAAATGAATACAACAAAGAACTCCAGGTCCACCACAATGGAATATTAAAAGTACGGCCCAAGAGTAGTAATAAGAATAAACTCTGAGCAATGACAGCCACCGCATAGCCGAAAGCTATAGACAATATTTCTGCCCCCATTACCCCATCAAGACGTAAGAATATGGTGATGGTTGATTGCAGTGCAGGTTCAGCTAAATAGATCAGATGGAATACATAAGCTAACACCACTGCCCCTATAGAACTACCAAGAGTAACGTAGAACGGAATACCCGTACGTCCACCGGCATAAAAAGCACGAATTACTACTAAATTAATAGCTTGTGCGAGCAATGAAAGAGACAGGAGTGCTAATACAGCAGCCGTTAAGCGGGTGTCTGACCAGTCAAAAGAACCACTTCCCAAAATCACACGCACTACCTGTGCACGCAGCACAATTAGCAACGCTATAGCAGGAATGGACCAGAAAATAATATGTCGCAAAGCGTTGATGATCTGACTAGCAAAACGGTCATGATCTTTCTTCGCATACAACTCAGCCAGAACAGGAAAGGCAGCTACGGAATATGAAGCACCTATCACTGCCAAGGGAACAGACTGTAAATTAAACGCTAATTGAAAAACGGCGACTGAACCAATTGCCATGGTACTAGCAAGTCCATAGAGTGCCAACATCACCAGCTGCTGCATCGAAAGTGTTAAAGCACGAGGCACTGACAAAGCCAAAACAGATCGCAACTCCGACCAGTCAAAATTGAAACGCAGGTGTATTCTTAATTTGCTACTTCTAACTAACGGCCACTGTATAAACCAATGACCAACCGCGCCGATGACTACACCAGCCGCAAGACCTGCTAATCCAAACATCGGATACAACGTAACCAAACCAAAGATAATACCGAGGTTGTAAAATAACGGTGAAATCGCATACAACACAAACCGGTGACTTAATTGTGTCACCACTCCGAACAAACTAGATAATCCTAAAAATAGTGGTTGCAAAAGCAATATCCGTGCCACCAGAACAAGAGAGTCTACATCTTCAATACCCGGGAACAAGAGTGGTAAATAATACGGTGCGCCAAGCCAACATAAACCGGCAAAGATAGCGTAAAAAACTAAAAAGAGAGTGAATACCTCAGACAGAAGTTGACTACCGGCAGTGTCACCATTTCGTTCCCTTGCTTTTGTCACAAATGGAATTAATACATAGACCGAGAGAGATGAAGCAAATAATACGAACAATAAGTCCGGCACGCGAAAAGCCGCGTAATAGATGTCCAGCTCACTACCTGCACCAAACTGATGCGCCAACAAACGGTCACGTAGTAAAGCTAACAACTGTGACCCAAAGGCAAACAGCGCCAGTATATAAGCAGCGCGGTGTAAACCTTTTATTTCTTTGTAAACTATATCTAAGACTTGGCGAACCATAATGCTGTGTAGTCTTAACTATAGCTTACTCTGTATCAACAGTGGAAGTTTCATCAGTTACCGTATTTGAAGAAGTGACTAAATCTGACTCCAGGTCTTCTGCTGTTACAGACCCACTTTCAGGATCACGCTCTTCTACTGTTTCAGTAGGTGACAAACTGTCAATATTTTGACCATCCTTAAGCTGCTTAATTAAAGCATCGACTGCCTGATTGTCTTCATTTAAGTCACGTACAATGGTTAATTGTCGAATAGCATCTTCGGTTCTCCCTTTCTCAGAATATCCTATCGCTAAGAAGTAACGAGCATTTGCATATTGAGGGTCTAAGCTAACAGCTTGCTCAAATGAAGCAATGGCTTCATCTACCCTACCTAGTGAGGCGAACAATAAACCAAGTTGATAGCGCCGCGCTGGGTTTTGCGGCTCAAGGCGAATCAGACTAGCAGCGAGCGATAGAGCTTGTTCGGTATTCCCTTCACTAACATCTAGTTGCACCAAGAAAAAGATAGCCTCTGTGTAGTTTGGTCGGATTTGCAAAGCGTCCATAGCCGATAGTCTAGCCGAATCGGTATCTCCTGTTTGCAAATGCAATTCTGCAGTGGACATCAATGGAATTGGATTTTGTGGATTATATTGCTGAGCGAGAGCGTACTCATCTAGAGCTCGCGCTTTTGCACCCTCCACTTCCAATTGAGCAAGTACGGAATAAACTTGAGCTAATAATTGGTGATTGGTAGGCTCTGTCGGATCAAGACTGATAGCTAGATTGGCTGAATTAATAGCATTGCTAATAGTGGTCTCGAATAATTGTCGTTGTTGTTCGGTAGGTTCTGGCAAGTTCAAGAGACTACTAATTTGTAGCCATTGGTAGTAAGCCATCTGGGTTGCGAAAGCGTCATTTTGCGAAATATTGAACGCTTTAGCAATTCCAGCTTCTAACTTTGTTAGTCCATCACCTGGCTGGACTGTGCCTATAGTTTTATTAAAGGTATATAAACTGTATGCTTGATTACCTAAAACATAGAGAGAGGCAGCTGAAGCAGTAACAATGAGAACCATGGCTGCAATCAAAGCAAAACCATAATTTCTATTACTCTCTACAGAAAAACTAATAGAACGACCAGGAATTAAACGACAGTAAGCTACCAGGAAAACGCCGGTGGTTATAGCAGACAAAATCAAAATACTGGCAGTTGGCACATAAACCCAACTCATTAGCCACAAGTAAAGTGTACTAACTAGAGCAGATAGACCAATAAAGTGCCAGAAATTATCCTTGTCACTAGCTTTAAACCAGAAACGAATCCCAGCCCAAAGCAAGGAAGTGAAGAATAACAACCAAGCAATCGCGCCCAGCAAACCTGTACCAATAATGGCGGTTCCTACATAGCTAAAGCCAGCGTTAAAGTCTGTGTTCCAGAAAATTGTTTGGTTAATAACTGGATCTTTATACATACGCCACACATCAGCAAAACGGTTCGGTCCAGCACCAAAGAACAGATCGTCTTTAAGAGTTTCCTTAGTTAACTCTACTGTTGCTATTGCAGATGGTCGTACCTCAACGTACGAAATACCTACCTTTTCACCAACCCAACTATTTAGTTGATTTCCAGTCAATGAAAAGGCCAGAGACATAACGGCCACAACCGATATAAAGACTATGGTGGTTAACGAAGTGGTTTTAGGTTGACCATCTTTAGGTAGTAAATGCTTAGAAGAAACATGCAACAACATCAACACCGACACCGCAGCCAGAACATACCAAACTATAGTAAAACCAATTACTGACAGCAACAACAAAGAAGTGGCCGAAATACCAATAATGATTAAATTAGCTACTTGCGTTAGTGGTAATTTTTTAATTGCCAACAAGGACAAAATAATGATCAAACCAAAGAAAATTGCTGATCCATTCCATCCACCAAGCAGTGAACTGGTATTGGTGTTAAATAAACCAAGAGATAATGTGCCAGAGCCAAACACAAGCCTAATAACGTGCCATAAAGCCAGGATCAGAGCTGAAGAGATGAAGAGAGAATATAAACGAATGATTGCTGTTTTAGATCCCGCCCAAATTCCACTAACCAATGTTGTCACGGCTAACAATAAAACAAAGGCGGCTGATTGTTGATCAAGAGAATCACCAAGTAAAGCATCGCGCAAATCCCCTGACACAACAGCAGACACGAGAGTAGCAACAGCCACCAAAACTAGTGCCAATACTGGCCAAGATAGACGGAAAGATAATTTCCCTTCACGTAAAACAGAGAAAGTATAGAACAACAAAGATAAAGCTAAGCCTCCCGAGAAAATCAACAACTTACTAAAATCGGCTGCCAAATACGGGACTGGCAAAAAATGGAGCGGAAAAAGTCCGCATGTTATTAGCAAAATGGTTTCGGCTATATTACGTAATTTCACTGAAACCTTATCATTTGAGTTTTTAAGAATCGAATTAGAACTGGGATGAAAAGAAAAATCCATAGGTTTATGATTAGCAAAATTAACTTAGCAAAATACCTCCGTTGTAACGGATACTTAAATTTTAACACAACACAAAACCCCCTAACGGGGGTTTGTGTGTTCATAAGCCGGATTTTGTCCGAGTCAAACTCGGGATGGTCATATACCTGGGATAGATGTTACCACCTACCTCTTGCGGCTCAGACTCACGATCTCGTACGAGGAGCGTGAGAATACGGCCTTGCACGCAGGTAAGGATTTAGCCGTTTCACCCTCACCTTTCGATGAGATTAACCCCAAGGGGTCCCTAGCCTTTCGGCATCGGCGTCACTGCTCGCACCTCTTGAATTACTTCAGACGGGCGTTACCCGCTACCCTTGGTGACAAAATTGTCACCCACGTGTCCGGACTTTCCTCCCTACCCAAATTGGGCGGGCAACCATCGAACCTTTTTATTATACAATAAATTACTAATACCGCAAGTCAGCTGGCAGTCTATTACTTGGTATTAGGACCTTATCTCCTATGTGTATATTGAAGGTAGAAGTTATGTGTGAATTAGTCTCGAGCACAAAGCGGGCTGGGACGGGTGAATTAAAGATGGTTGGATATGTGTCTGGTCGTACATCTTCTTCAATATGAACTATCTCTAAATTATCGTTGATCCAAATAATATCAATTGGTATCAACATGTCTTTCATCCAAAAACCATACTGCCCTTCTTCATCAACAACAAACAG
>JBNLFP010000028.1:0-2380 GCA_050305595.1 Minisyncoccia bacterium | reverse complement strand
GTACGGTTTGGTAGCATCTCAATTTCTCCGCCAAACATCTTGGCAATATCTAAAACTGAGAAAGACTCATCTGCCCCTAACCCAAACTCATCACCTTCTCCTTTCTCACCCACCAACATGAGTCTGTCCACTATGTCATCGACATGGGTAAAGATACGCTCTTGAGTACCCGGCTCGCGTACGGTTAAGGGTTCATTAGCCAACATTTTCTGGTGGAAGATCTCGATCAAGGTACCGTACTTGCCAGCTCGTTCACGCGGTCCAAAGACGTTATAGAAATAAGTAATCGCAAACGGTAATTCGTACCATTCAGCGTAATTCTGCACCAGTTCTGTATTGGTTGCTTTGCTCCAGGCATAAGGGCTTTGATCACGTCCCATACCCCCGTCAGCAAACTTAGTTGAGCTTCCGGCATAAACTAATTTACATTTGTGTTTGCGCCAGAATTCCAACACACCAAAAGTACCGTCCATATTTAGATCCCAAACCAAGTCTGGTTCTTCAACACTTTGTTCAGTACGAGAATACTCACCTAAGTGATAGATAAGATGTGGCGCTTCAGTTATATGTTTAGCAATATCTTTGGTGTGGCCCTCGCGATACTCGACTCCTTTAATGTGATTATCTTTACTACCAGTAAAGTAATTATCTAGAGAGATGACATTAAAACCTTCTTTTTGTAATCTTTCACAAAGATGTGAACCAACGAAGCCGGCCCCTCCTGTTACTATCGCTATCTTTTGCATATTGTGTTTAAAACTAACCGATTTCCAAAAAGTTTCTAGTCATCCCGACTTGGTTTGTCTATTGCCAAAGTTTCCACCCCTACTGCTTCGCCAGTTATACGAGTTACATCCTTATCCATCTTAGCTAATTCTTTGTAGCCGGCGTTGTAGTGATTCACAGTGGTAGTTAACGTGTTACCAAGTTTTTGATAGTAGTCTTCATACTTACCAATATGCGCGCCTAACCGCTCAACATTTTTGATGATGTCTTTGGCTTTGTCCTCAATCTCCATAGCTTTAAGACCTTGCAAGACTGTCTGTAGATAAGCTAAGAAAGAAGTTGGCGACACAATTATTACCTTGTACTTGCCAGCAGCTCGTTGGATTAGGTTCTCTTCCCCGCCACCAACTTTGTTAGAAAGTAGATCGTAATACACTCCCTCAGAAGGAATAAACATACAAGCGAAGTCCTTGGTCTTTTCAGTTGGGCGAATGTACTTAGAAGTCTCAGTAATACGGAGTTTGAGATCATTTACAAACTGCTTCTCCAATTGTGCTCTTTCGGTTGGGTCGTGTGCTTCGACTAAGCGGTTATAGTTCTCGAGCGAAAACTTTGAGTCAATCGGTACAACTTTGTCTTTGACAAATACAGCAGCGTCAACAATTTCGCCATTTTCAAAACCATATTGCATTTGGTAGCTACCTGGAGGCAAAACATTTTGCAAAACAGTCTCCAAGTAGTATTCACCCAAGATTCCTCGTTGTTTAGGATTTTTCAATACATCTTGTAGTTGGCGTAGTTGTTCGGCGAAGCCCACTACTTGCCGATTAGTCTCTCCAAGTTTAGTTAGACCCTCTGTTACTTCGCGTACTATTTTGGTGGACTCAGATAGCTGGGTTCGTACTGTGTCTTGCAAGGAACGGTTACTTTCACCCATGCGTTTGTCCATAGTGTCACGCAAGCTCTCCATTTGTTTTTGCAAAAACAGCAATCCGTCTCGGTCATCCCTTTGACTTTCTGGTCGTTTGAAAAAGATGGAATAGAGCTGGATTGCCACCATAAAACCCACTAATACCAATAGCGCTAGTTGCAAAGTGTCCATAATAAGCTTATTTTATCACAATATGTCATTACATTTAGATATCAAAAATGAGCTCAAAGAAGCTCTGAAAGCCAAGGACGAAGTACGTCTACGTACTGTGCGTAGCATGCTTACAGCCTTTACCAATGAGCTGGTAGCAACCGGCAAAACTCCACAAGACGAACTGGCTGATGATGCCGTACTAAACGTGATCAAACGTCTCGCTAAACAGCGCAAGGATTCAATTACGCAGTACGAAGCTGCTAGTCGTCCAGAACTGGCCGAACCAGAGAAAGAAGAGTTGGTGGTACTTGAAGGTTATCTGCCAAGCATGATGAGTCAAGAAGAAATAGAACCAATCGCTAAGGCTAAGCTCGAAGAAATGGGGGTAACCGATAAATCCAAGATGGGTGTTGCTATTGGTGCCCTAATGAAAGAGTTTGCTGGCAAGGCTGATGGTGGTGATGTAAAAGCTGTTGTAGAAAAGCTTCTCGCCTAATCCTTGCAAAACATACATTTTTGTGGTATAAAGTAGGTAGTTGTATTGAGTATCTTCCCATGTTAAGTGAGGTG
>JBNLFP010000027.1:0-3700 GCA_050305595.1 Minisyncoccia bacterium | reverse complement strand
TATTACCAAATGCTTTACGATCTTTTGAACAAGGGTTACGAGACCGTAAAGATCGACGGCGAGATCAAGCAACTGCGTGAGCGTGTGGAATTAAAAAAGAGCAAGCGACACGACATTGACCTACTGGTAGATGTTATTTACGTTAGTGAATTTACTGATGATCCGAAAGGTTCACGTGAGCGTTTGAGTGAAGCGGTTGAATTAGCTCTGAAGGAAGCTAATGGTTTGGTAAAGATAGAGAGTCCTGACGGTAGTGAACGTACTTTGTCAGCAAAGTTTATTTGTCCGATTGATGGTTCCAGTTTCCCTGAAGTTGAGCCACGTCTCTTCTCCTTCAACTCACCGTATGGTGCTTGTCCCGAGTGTAACGGTCTTGGTGTGGTTGGTATTTTCCAATCCGATGAATGTCCTAGTTGTAAGGGAGCACGTCTGCGACCAGAAGCTTTACGTGTGTATCTAGGAGGTGATCCTAAGACCGGGAAGAATATTGTTGATTTCACAAGTATGTCAGTAGAGGATGCTGCTGAATTTATTGCTAGTTTGAAATTGAGTAAGAAAGATCAGGAGATCGCTTGGCCAGCCTTGCGTGAGATTATTGAGCGCTTGGAGTTTATGCAAAACGTAGGTATTGAATACCTAACGCTAGACCGTCGCGCCAATACTTTGTCGGGTGGTGAGGCTCAGCGTATCCGTCTTGCTTCACAGCTTGGTAGTGGTTTGGTTGGAGCGATGTATGTGCTCGATGAGCCGACTATTGGTCTACACCAGAGAGACAATGATCGTCTAATCAAAACTCTGACTGATCTGCGTGATCTTGGTAATACTATCGTGGTGGTAGAGCATGATGAAGACACTATTTATGCTGCCGATTACTTAGTGGATATTGGTCCTGGAGCTGGTGTGCACGGCGGAGAGGTTGTGGTGGCTGATGAGCTGGAAAAGCTACTAGCTGCCAAAACCAATCCTTCTAAGTCAGTCACTCTCGATTACCTACGTGGTGACAAGGTAATAGAAATTCCCGAACGTCGTACCAGCGAGAAGGGCAAGATCCGCATTAAGGGCGGTAAAGCTTTCAATATTAAGAATCTAAACGTAGACATTCCACTCGGACGTTTAATTTCGGTGACCGGTGTGTCTGGTAGTGGTAAGTCAACCTTTATGTATGAGATTCTGCATAAGAACCTGCAGGCTCGGCTCGAGTTCCGTCATCGCAGTGCTAAAACTTTCAATGCCAAGGAAGTAGCGGGTACTGAATATCTTGGCCGCACAGTACTGATCGACCAGTCACCAATTGGTCGTACGCCACGTTCTAACCCAGCAACTTACACTGGGGCCTTTACTCATATTCGCGATATGTTCGCAGCGACAGGCGAAGCTCGTGCTCGAGGTTGGAAGCCGGGACGATTCTCTTTCAACGTTAAGGGGGGACGGTGTGAATCATGTCAGGGTAATGGTGTGGTGGCGGTGGAGATGCACTTCTTGCCGACTGTGTATGTGACCTGTGATGTGTGCGATGGTAAGCGCTTTACCAAAGAGACTCTCGAGGTAACTTACCGAGGAAAAAACATTCATGACGTATTGCATATGACCATCGAGGAGGCTTACGAATTCTTCAAAGATGTACCTTCTATTGCTGAGCGTCTCAAGAGTTTGCTTGATGTGGGTCTTGGTTACTTGGAGCTAGGTCAAAGTGCCACTACTCTTTCAGGTGGTGAAGCACAACGCGTCAAAATTGCCTCTGAGCTTTATCGTCCACATACCCAAAAAACTATCTATCTACTCGACGAACCAACTATTGGTTTGCACTATACCGATGTGAAGAAGTTGATTGAGATTCTGCAGGAGCTAGTTAATCGCGGTAATACTGTAATGGTGATTGAGCATAACTTAGACTTGGTAAAATCGTCAGACTATATTCTTGATATCGGTCCAGAAGGTGGAGAGAAGGGCGGTAATTTGGTGGCCAAAGGTACTCCAGAAGAAGTAGCTGAGAATCCGAAGTCTTATACTGGAAAGTATCTAAAGAAGGTGTTGAAAAGAAAATAGTTGCAATAAAGTAATTAAGGTATATATTGCTAACTTAGATAAGTGATTCAATGCTTGGGTCATTTCTTGCACAAGAAAGGGGAGTTGACATGTCACGTTTTGAAGATTTTCACAGTCTTTCAATCGTCTGCAAACTAGACCGTCTGTTCGGTTGTAGTTGTGGTAATGCACCGGTGGAAGCGCATTTGAAAAAAGCCTACTCTCATGTGAGAGACGAGCAAAAACAACAACTACCTGCGGAGGATGTGGCTGTCGCTGAAGCAGCCGCTCTTATTATGAAAGGAGAAAATCCTCCAGATTGGGTCATTGCTGTAATAAGCGATACGTACAGGACAATGACGCGCGCTTAACTTGGCAGGTAGACGCCGTCGGATCTTTCCGGCGGCTTTTTTCAACAACTTGGGTTAATATTTTGGTTGCTAAATTAACCTATCAACTATATAGTTAAGTCTTAGAGAAGCAGTTCCTTCCGGGACTGCTTTTTCCTTAGGGATTAAGGAGAAAGCGGATGTGTAGTAATTTATCTCGTGAAGAGAAGGACACCATTATGGATCACCTGCAAGATCAGGTGGGTGTAGAGTTTGAGCGGTCACTACAAACGATCGCGACAAACTTTGCCGAGCAGGGTGTTACTGTACAGTCTCTGCGCGAGTTCTATTATGAAGAACTAACTTCCCGAAAACAAAATCAGTATGGATCAGTTTGTGTGACCGCGTATTAATTGCGCGGTCCTCTTCTTTTCTCTATAGTAAACATATGACCAAGGAAGCCTTAGCAAAAAAGAAACTACCAGACGCACCAGGGGTGTACTTTTTTCTCGGTGCGCGGAAAGAGATTTTGTACATTGGTAAAGCTACGTCGCTTAAAAATCGGGTACGTAGCTATTTTGCAACTGACTTACGTGAGAAAAGGTCAACCTTGATAGAGAAGATGGTTGAAGAAGCTAAGACGGTTGAGTGGACAGTGACAGATTCTGTATTGGAGGCACTTATTCTGGAAACAAACTTAATCCGCACCCATAAGCCTAGGTACAACACTATCTCCAAGGATGATAAGAGCTATAACCACCTAATCATCACCGATGAAGAATGGCCACGGGTACTGGTGGTGCGAGGAAAGGATTTGGATGACTACAAAGCTAAGTACCACTTCGGCCCCTTTCCTAGCGGAATGTTATTTAAAGAAGCTTTAAAGATCGTCCGTCGATTGTTCCAATTTTATGACACCAAGACTCCAGTTGGTGCCGAAAAATCTAAAGTAACTAGAGGTAAGATAGACTTCAACCGACAGATTGGTTTATATCCAGAAGAGCAATCAAAGAAGGATTACGCTCGTACTATTCGTCATATCAAACTTTTTTTTGAAGGAAAGAAAGGGCAGGTAATTAAAGACTTGGAGAAAGAGATGAAGCTTTTAGCAAAAGCTGAGAAATTTGAAGAAGCCAACGTTGTAAAGAAGAAAATTTTTGCGCTGACTCATATTCAGGACATTGCATTAATTAAAGATGATGCTCGTATTTATCGTGATGAAAATAGTATGCGTATCGAAGCTTACGATGTGGCGCATCTACAAGGTAAGGATATGGTGGGCGTAATGACAGTGGTGGAGGGTGGTGAAATGCAACGTAGCGAGTATCGTAAGTTTAAAATCCAAA
>JBNLFP010000026.1:0-2553 GCA_050305595.1 Minisyncoccia bacterium | reverse complement strand
TCGGATCAGTCGTTCTGGGTTCGAGTCCTGGCAGGCGCACCGAGGTAAAGAAAAAACCAGCTTCTAAAGAAGCTGGTTTTTTCTTTAGGAACTGAACTGTTTCAGTTCCGTGCCTCGGTGCGAGTCGGAGACATGTTTTTACTCAATCCCTAGAGTAAAAACAGTCGAGACCGGGGAGGAAGTTCTTATGAGCGTAAGCGAATTAGAAACTTGACCCCACCGTTATTTATCCCCACTCTGAACCACCGACATAGTATATAATATACATAACATATGGTTCGAGACGAAGAAAAGTACCAGTTAGCAACGTATTATCGTAAACGCGGTTTTTCTTATTCCGAAGTAGCCAAGATTGTTGGTGTTTCTAAGGGCACTCTGAGTGCCTGGTTTGCCAAGAAACAATTTTCTAAGAAGGTTAAGAAGGATAATGTAATAAAGGCTGGTAAAGAAAACGTAAAGCGTGTTACTTTACTAAACAAAGCGCGTAACAAAGAACGAGAGAAGGTTTATGTGGCCGCCAGAAAGCAGGCAGAGGTGGAGTATAAACACTATAAACTCAATCCCCTGTTTATGGCGGGGCTTATGTTGTATGTGGGTGTTGGAGATCATAAACAAAACAGTCTGATTCGTCTTTCTAATTCACGAACAGGAGTACACGGAGTGTTTATTAAGTTTGCCATCGATTTCTTGGGAGTAACGAAAGACCAAATACACTTTTGGCTACTCCTCTACCCTGCTATGTCGGAAGCAGAGTGTATGAGGGTGTGGAGTAAGACAATTAAGCTACCAACTAAACAATTTTATAAAACTCAAGTTGTTCAAGGTAAAAGTAGTAAGGAGACGTTGCAATATGGAGTTGGAAATACTATAATCAGCAGCACTGTTTTGAAGCATAAGCTCAGTCGGTGGATTGAGTTAGCGACAAAAGAGCTACAAAAGTAAGTATGCGGCCATGGTTAAGTGGTATAACGGGTCCTTGCCAAGGATCAGTCGGGGTTTCGATTACCCCTGGCCGCACAAATAGAAAAGGCGCACTTACGTGCGCTCTTTTCTTTTTGTCGCTGGGTGATCGAAAAAGCTTTTGTGGCAGATTGTGAGCTGTAGCGAAACAATCTACCCAAAAGGTGTACAGCTCCTGTAAGGAGGCGAACTTACCCCTGGTCACACAAAATAAAAAAGCCGGGTTCGATTCCCGGCTTTTTTCGCGTTCAACTTTAGTGCTGAAGAGTATATCCGACCCATAGACCAACTTCTCCACCAATTACCACTGCCAGTATAAGATGAAGATATCCCAAGCCAGCAGTGCTGGTCTGTTCATCTTTTGTCTCATGGTAAAGCCATGTAAAAGGCCCGAAGAAAATTATAGCTGAGGTAACGACTGCCCATAGCAACCCTGGTACAGCATATCCAACCAGACTAGCTATGATCGCTGACGCTATTCCCCACTTTAGGTACCATATAAGTACATCCATGACTCACTCCCTTATTATCTTTGGTCATTATATAGATATGTAAAGCAAAAGCTAGATATTTTCTAAAGTAGGGTGTAGTTTTCCCCAGTTCGAAGTCAGGGTCAGTCTGTTCAAAACTGGGGACAACTATGGGGACATGTGGATAAAGGTCAGGAGATTTTGTCCCGGTTAATAGAAAAAACGGCTAATAATAGTGTCTTTTTAGACTTTTACGACTTTTTAATGAATTAAACTATGTTTCACGTGAAACATATAGTACAGGTTACACGTGTAACTATATTCCTCGCATATCCGTCCATAATCTGGGTTATAATGGTTTTGAAAATGACCGGCAACAAGCAGAAAAACAAAGAAATTGGTAATTTAGGCGAGAGTATTGCGGTCAAATACCTGAAAAACAAAGGATTTCACGTATTAGAACAGAACTACTGGCGAAAATTTGGAGAAATAGACATTGTTGCACGTGTAACACACAAAGATGCCCACGGTGACAATGTTGCACGTGGAACTAGGGAAGTGGTGCATTTTATTGAAGTGAAAAGTGTTTCATACGAAACACGTGAGCTACTAGATAATATAGTTGCACGAGAAACATGGCGTCCCGAGGAGTTGGTACACCAGTTTAAACTTAACCAAATTAGAAAAGCGGCAGAAAGTTGGATTTTAGCCAATAATTGGGGAGGGGAGGTACAAATTGATGTCGTTACGGTTAAAATGGTTCCACGTGAAAAGTACGCCAAGGTGAAATTGATAGAAAATGTGGTTATTTAGGATGTTTCCCGTGTAACGTGTAAGGAAACGTTACACGGGAAACATATATATATCAATATATGGCTTAAAATATAGTTATGTTCAAAAATGTCCTTTACTTTCAAGTGAGCGAGCGATGTAAATAAAGGCTTTTATTTACATCCGAGCGAACGTAGAAAGCAAGCTTTGCTTATAAAAGACAAGATGTCTTTTATAAAGGACATTTTGCTAAACCTTTTAGGCCGGTTTATTTTTTGTCGTCAGATTTCATTTGAATTGGGCTGGGAAGAGGTTCATTGGAAAGATGAGAAGGGATTTCAATATTATGTTT
>JBNLFP010000025.1:0-5434 GCA_050305595.1 Minisyncoccia bacterium | reverse complement strand
GATTTACAAACAGATGGTTGTGGGTACTTTGCGGCGGCACGTATCAATGGAGTGAAAATAGGCCCTTCTCCAGAATGGCTTAAAACTGCGTTAGAGAGTATCGGCCAACGAAGTATCAATAACATTGTAGATGCCAGTAATTACGTAATGTTTGATTTGGGACAACCTTCTCATGCTTTTGACGCTAGTAAAGTAGGAGAGACTGGCTTTCTGGTGCGCCAAGCAAATGAGGGTGAAAAACTTGTTGTTTTAGATGAAAATGAATACGAGTTTTCATCAACCGACATGGTCGTAGCAGCTAAAGATACCGACAAAGTTTTGAGTATTGGTGGGATCAAAGGAGGATTAGACTCTGGTATCAACGATAGCACGGCAGATATTGTTGTAGAGGCAGCAAATTGGGATCCACAAATGATTAGACGCACCGCTACGCGCCTAAAATTGCGTTCTGACGCTTCCGCACGTTATGAGAATGGCATTGTGGCCAAAATAGCTCCTTATGGCCTTGAAGCGGTTGTTAATTTAATTATAGAAGTGGCCGGAGGGGAATTGGTCGGCTACAACGAAGCTGGTTCAACTGACCGAGAGGTAAGTAAGACTGATATCTCATTAACTAAACTGAACAGTGTATTAGGTATCTCATTAAGTGCTTCGGAAGTCTCTGATATATTAAATCGTTTTGGATATGAATACGAAACAAAAGGAGAAATTTTTTCAGTCACAGAGCCTTTTGAACGCACCGATATGTCGATTCCGGAAGACTTAATTGAAGAAATCGGTCGTATACACGGTTACGAAGATGTGCCAGCAGTAACTCCTGATCCAATGCCTTTAGAAGGCGTTAATAAATTCTTCTATTATGCAGAACTTATTCGTAACACTCTTTTAGACTTAGGTTGGTCAGAAATTTATACCAGTTCTTTTCGCGCTAAGGACAAAGTTCAGTTAAGTAACGCCTTTGCATCTGATAAAGGCTATCTTCGTAGTGAATTACGTAGCAATATGGAAGAGGTCCTGAAGAAGAATGCTCCCAATTCAGATCTGCTTGGTGTACAGCAAATCAAAGCTTTTGAATTGGGTGCTGTTTTCTTGCCTAGTGCAGAATCTCGTCATTTGGTACTAGGTGTCCAGAGTCCATCTGGCTATAAAGCCAAACTGGATGATAAATCTTTAAACGAAGGACTAAGTGCCTTGGAATCAGCGCTTGGTACAGAGATTGAGGCAGAAATAAAGGACGGTATAGCAGAATTGGCTTTAGATAAGCTAGTGGAGAACCTGCCAGAAGTAACAGAGTATCAATCGGCTACTTGGCCAGAGGGCGTGACATACAAAACATTTTCTCTGTATCCAGCCATGGCAAGAGACATTGCAATATGGGTAGATGAATCAACATCCGCCGAACAGGTAGAAGAAGTTTTAAATAGGAACGCCGGAGAGCTCCGCGTACGGACGACTTTGTTCGATGAGTTTAAGAAGGACGGTCGTATCTCTTACGCATTTCGTATCGTCTTCCAATCAAATGAAAAAACACTCACCGACGAAGAGGTGAATGGTGTTATGGATAACGTTTATAAGGCGGTGGCAGAGAAAGGTTGGGAAGTAAGGTAAAGAAAAGGCATAGGGCTACTACAAAGAGTCCTACACCTGTTATTGTACGAGGGCATCAGTCCATGCACTCCATCTGTTGGCACTGCTGGACGATTCCGCCTTCTTCTGACCACTGTCCGTGATAGTCACCGAAAGTGGAATGTTTTGCCTTTTTTGTACGTTCCCTGACAAGACCTGTCTTGCCATCTTCAGTACGTTTCGTGAACCACATGATGTCTCTCCTCTGGTTTGAGCTCACTTAACCGCACAATACTCCTGCACCCCTAAATCCGTCAAGTAATTAGGGGTGTATAAGCCAGTTTTAGCCGTCGCTTCAAGGGTCTAAATATGCTATAATAGACCCGTATTCATTGTTTATTTTTGACTCTATGTCCGCCAAGAAAGCAGCCACGAAAAGTACTAAGAAAGCTGGTTATGATGCCTCTTCAATCTCAGTTCTGGAAGGTCTAGAACCTGTACGTAAACGTCCCGGAATGTACATCGGCACCACTGGTCCGGATGGTCTTCATCACCTAATCTGGGAAATTTTTGATAACTCTCGTGACGAAGCGATGGGTGGTTTTGCTGACAGGATTGAAGTAACGCTTTTGCCTGATAACTATATCCGGGTAGTAGACAACGGTCGTGGTATCCCGGTAGATAAACATAAACAAACTGGCGTCTCTGCCTTGGAGACAATTTTAGGTACGCTGCACGCTGGTGGTAAGTTTGGTGGTGATGAAAGCGGTTACAAAGTGTCAGGAGGTCTTCATGGTGTAGGTTCCTCTGTAGTAAACGCTCTTTCTACTCACATGATCGCTGAGGTACATCGTGATGGTGGCTACTATATGCAGGAATACTCAATCGGTAAACCAAAGTACAAAGTGAAGAAAATAGGCAAGTCTGACTTTAGTGGTACCATTATCACCTTCCAAGCTGACGAAACTATTTTTAAAGAAATCAATTACGATTTTAAACGTATCGTAGACCACTTGCGCCAACAGGCTTACTTGGTAAAAGCATTGCGTATCACTATTATTGATGCCCGCGAATTGAGCGAAAAGGAAGAAAAAAAGTTGGATCTAAAAGGTACTCAATATTTAGCTGAACAAGGACTGGAAGTTCCAACAATGTCTTTCTACTTCGAAGAAGGTTTACGTTCATTGGTGGCTTTCAATAACAACTATCAAAAGCCGATTCACAAGAATATTTTCTACATAGAAAAACAGGAACCGGTGGAGAACGTTTTCTCAGTTGAAGTTGCCTTGCAGTACGTTGATGACATCAGCCCACGTATTTCAGCCTTCGCTAACAACATCTACAATCCAGAACACGGTACACATATAACAGGTTTCAAAACCGCCTTGACTCGTACTCTCAATAACTACGCCAAAAAGAACAACCTTCTGAAAGACAAAAATGACTCATTTACTGGTGATGACGTGCTTGAGGGTATTACTGCTGTAGTATCAGTAAAAATGCCTGAGATCCAATTTGAAGGTCAAACAAAGGCAAAGCTAGGTAGCGTTGAGGCTCGTGGTGCAGTCGAATCCGTCTTTGGTGACTCATTTAATGCTTTCCTTGAAGAAAATCCAGATGATGCAAAAGCTATCATAAATAAGGTAGTGATTGCGGTTAAAGCTCGCAAAGCAGCTAAGGCTGCCAAAGATAGCGTGTTGCGTAAGGGGGCACTTGAAGGTATGTCACTGCCTGGTAAATTAGCTGACTGTCAAAGTAAGAATGCGGCTGATTCCGAACTATTCATCGTAGAGGGAGACTCTGCTGGTGGTTCTGCCAAGATGGGCCGTGACCGTAAAACACAAGCTGTTTTGCCGCTTAGAGGAAAAATTCTTAACGTTGAGCGGGCGCGCATCGACCGTATGCTTGGTAGCGAACAAATCAAAAACTTAGTGGTAGCCATCGGTACTGCTATCGGTGACGTGTTTGATGAAAGTAAACTACGTTATCACAAACTAATTATCGCCACCGACGCTGACGTAGACGGCGCTCACATTCGTACTCTGTTACTAACTCTATTCTTCCGTCATTTCCGACCTTTAATCGATGGTGGGTATATTTACATCGCTCAGCCACCACTGTATAAAATCCAAAAAGGAAAAGAGGTTCATTTTGCTTACACAGATGAAGAAAAGTTCGCTATTGTAGGTGAAGAAGACACTTCTGACGAAGTTCCACCTGAAACCAATGACGCGAATGAAGAAGTAGAAGTTGCTAGTAAAAAAGGCGGTAAGTTTAGGATCCAACGCTATAAGGGTCTTGGTGAAATGAACGCAGAAGAACTATGGGAAACCACCATGAACCCAGCCAACCGTATCTTGAAGCAAGTAACAGTAGTGGATGCAGCAGAAGCCGATAAGGTGTTTGATATCTTGATGGGTACAGATGTAACTAATCGTAAGTCATTTATTCAAAGCAACGCCAAGATGGCAAATCTGGATATTTAAACAAAGAAAAAGCGCGGGCCTGCGGCCCGCGCTTTTTCTTTACCCTAATTAGAAATATAAACAGTGGTTTTAAAGCTATTGTTGTAAGAAGTAGCGTCAACAGAGTTATTAACAGCTGCACCAATTTGCTTAGTACCACTTGAAGGAGCCGTAAAAGCTACAGTTAGAATAGCGTACTCCTTCGGCTGAAGGGGCTCTTGCATCTGACTTTCTGTTACCGCGCCACTAGGAAGCTCGGTTAAAAATTGCCAAACATCAGAAGTTTTTGTTCCAATATTTTTAACCTGGAACTGGATAGCTCCACGATCGCCCTCGCTTAATGACTCACCTGGGTAGAAACGATCATCAGAAGACATCCGACCTACTGCAATAAAACTAATTTCAAGATCAGTATAACCATTAGGGTCACTTTGAGGCACACTGTAAGTCTCAATAGTAGTGTAGTAAACAGTGTCATCGGTATTTGTTTCTACTTCTTCAGTATCATCCTCAATAACTGCATCATCAGGAGTGGTTGGGTCAGTATCAATGTCAGGCAAATCCCAAGATGTATCTTGGTCAGCCGCACTATCGTCTTCATCCTCAACAATCACTACCACTGAATCATCATTGTTTGAACCTGACTTTTCTCGCAATGCTTGCTGATTATCTTCAAAGATATCAGCTAGGGAAGTGAAAGCAGTGGGTAAAAAACGGACGAACTGTACAGCTAGCCACGCAAGTAAAACCACCATGACAATAAAGCCAATGATGGAAAAGAAGCGTGCCATCTTTTCTTCTCTAGTCGATTCGGTCATATTGTTTTAAACTAAGGTTAAAATTAGAAATATGATACAGGATTTTTAAGTTTTGTCAACCATGTATATTGACAAATCCTTTATTTCATGTATTATATAAATAACTTTATATGCAGTTTTTGACCCGTATTTACAACAACATCTTACCTCAAACCAGCGCTTTTCTGGGCGTTTTCTTCGTTGTCATGGTTATTGGCTATGGGGTTTTAAGTGTGATTGATTTTGTCCCTGAACCCGTAGCAGAGCCTGAAGAAAACACAGAAAGCACCAACGTAACTAATAATAACGACTTTAATGTTGATTTAGACCAAGCTTTTGGTACTGACTATACTTCTGATGAAGCAATGCCTATTGCTATTTCCATAGATGCTCTAGACCGTAACTCTACTATCTTGAATCCTACATCTAACTCAGTAGAGGCTCTAGATAATGCCTTACTAAAGGGTGTGGTCCGTCATCCAGATTCAGGTGACTTAACTGGTCCGGGAAATATCCTTCTTTTAGGCCACTCTAGCTACCTAAAGAACGTATTCAATAGAAATTATCAGGCTTTTAATGGTATCCAAGAGCTGTCTTGGGGTGACA
>JBNLFP010000024.1:0-1715 GCA_050305595.1 Minisyncoccia bacterium | reverse complement strand
TTACTTGCCTTCTGTATGTTGAGCGATTAAGCCAGCAGATTGCTCCTCGAGCATATGAACCAAACTTTTAGACTTGGCAGCTACAAAAGCGTGAAGCAAGATTAAAGGGATAGCCGCTACGATACCTAGAACGGTAGTGATAAGAGCAGATGATATACCACCAGCCATTACACTAGTATCACCAGCACCATACAAGGTAATTCCTTGGAAGGTCTCAATCATACCGGTTACAGTACCTAGAAGACCCATTAGAGGAGATACAGCAGCAAATATCTTGATAATCGCTATACGAGCTTCTAATTTTGGTAGTTCTTTTAATACGGCTTCATCAAGTTTTAGCTCTAAATTCTCAAAGCTATCGTCTTTGTTCGCCATATAGACAGACATGACACGTCCAAGAGGATTATTACCCGGAGTTTCACTAGCAGCTTGTTTGCGCATTTTACCGCCGGTAGCGGCAAGTACACCAAAACGCTCAAGGGCAATGATCAAACCAACGATTAATACTCCAATAATTGCAAAACCAACAATACCTGCATAATTTTCAACACGCTCAGGCCAGGTTTCACGGTCTTTTTCGGTATTAACTATAGCCCCCTGAGAAGGATCAAGAGGGAAAAGCGCAATACCTGATGCAGAAGAGTAATCGGCAATAAGTTGGGTTGAACCCGCTGGCTGCTTAGCAATTTCTTCAGTGTTGTAGGTTTTGCGGTTGTAATTTACAAACTCTGAGTCACTGATCAGGTTAAAGGTTCCTATACGAACCAAAGGCTTAGTGACCGAAGCTCCAGACTTATCTAATAGATTGGCATCATAACGAACCACTTTGCCTTGCTGAGTCATTTCAGTTTGTAGCTGAACCCAAAGCTTTCTAAGTTCAGGAATAGTCGGAATTTCTTTTCTTCCGGCCAATTCAGTTAAAATATCCTGTCGACCAGGAAATTGCGAACTGACAATTGAGTTAGACACGGTTGCCGCAGCATCCGCAGATACTTGACGAACAACACCAACAGCTTCACCCAAGTTACCTAATTTAATACGTAATTGCTCAGACATCTCTGCGAGCTGAACTTCATTGGTATCGAATTGCTTCTTAAGCTCATCGCTGCGACGCTCTTCTCTGGCGAGTTCATCTTTTGCATCATTTAATAAAGCTTGCTGACGGTTACGCTCAGATTTAAATCGCTGAAGACGCTGTTGATTAGCACGAGACTCTGTACGTTCGGCTTTTTTTACAATGTCTAAAAGCTTATCTAAAGAGTCAGCTTGTTGAACTTCTGCTGCTTGAGTAATAGAAAACGCGGCAGCAAGTAATGAAGACAGGATTACTTTATTCATTTTCATTATGCGTTCTCCGGAGTCACAACAGGTAATACAATCAGTTTCTTAGATTTCAAGCGAATGTCGCGAATAGCCTGAATTACCGCTTTAGTCATATCTGAATTCAAATTCTCAAAAGAATTGGTCGATGGATTCCAAATACCAGCTTGAGGACTATCACCTCGTGTGGCGAATACCAATACAGTTCGACCGAACATTAAATAGTCAACTTGTTTTTCAGTACCACCTATATCCATTGGACCTTCGTAAACCTCAACAGAGTTACCATAAGATATTTCCGTTGTATAAGCGGTAAGAATTTGACGATATTTTTCAGAGGTAGAAACGTCAGCACGTAGCATGGAGGTTCTTAAACCATCTACACGGTCTAAACG
>JBNLFP010000023.1:0-2509 GCA_050305595.1 Minisyncoccia bacterium | reverse complement strand
TTTAAGCCAAGTCGCTCCTTACGGAGTAGGTAATCCTAAGCCTGTTTTTTTGTTCGACGCTGTGGAGCCAACAGTGGTGGAAAGTTTTGGCAAAAATAAAGAACATTTAAAGTTAATTTTTCAAAATGATCGTAGCAGATTAGAAGCGATTGCTTTTTTTGCATTACCAGAACAATATGAAGCGGTACCAAAAGTAGGTCAAAAACTACAGCTTCTGGCCCATGTCGAAGAGTCATATTTTATGAATCGTCGACAGATTCGTCTACGTATCGTTGACTTACTGCCTCTCCGAAGTCTATAGTATTGATAGATAGGAGAGACACCATGTCATTAAACCGCCGCTGTGGTAGTTGTGGACAGGTGGTAAAACTGGAATTTACCGGTCAACCACCGAACGTATACAGTGTTACCATGCACTACCCACTTGTTTTTATGCGTCGTAGGGGCTTTTGGCAATACGGTAACGTGCCGTGTGTAGGAAGCTACATGCCGCAAGCAGTGATCAAAAAATTGATCGAAACAGGATGACTAGACTAAGACCGCTCGATCAGAGCGGTCTTTTTAATGTTTTATCCTCACGTGTTTCGGGGAAGCCACAGTTGCGCTTGTATAATAGATGGTATGGAAGTTGTAAAAAGTACCCAACCACCAAAGCGTTGGATGAGAAGACAAGTTATCACTAAGGATGACTTAGCACCCCATCTTTCTGGTGAGCAAAAAACAAAAGAGACACTCCCAACGACTAATGGAAATATGTCTCCAACTCCAGTTACTCCTGCATCAACTCCAGAACCAGTTCCACCCCAAGAGCCAGTACAGCTTACCGAAAACGTAAGTACAGCTACGCAGGCAGCTGTGGTACCGATGGATATAGAATCAGATGGTCCGCAAAGTAAAGTATTGACCATAGAAGAGATTAAAAAAATGAGTGCAAAAGCAAACGAGGCTCAAGTATCAGTCACTCCCGCTCCCGAACCAAAAACATCTCCGAAGAAAGAAGTACCTCCACCAGAAGTAGCCGAGTCACTAAAGCCAGCGGTAGAAAAGAAAGAGACTGAGCCAGTGTCCAAATCAGCAGCGACGGTATTATCAACTCAAGAGCCTGCGCCGGTGGCTGAGTCTACAACTCCAGCCACTCCCGCGCCAACTACCGAAGTTAGTGTTCCTAAGTCTGCTGTAGATACTAATGCGGTAAGTAAGTTTATTGAAAAGGCTGAAAAATCAAGCGGCATATTGTTCAGTAAACCAGATGTGTCTGGCACTTTCGAACGTATGAAAGACATGACTTTTGCTGACATGCAGGCCTTAGCTATTGACCCTGGTTTTAATACCAAAATTCAACAAATGGGAATTACTCAAGATGGTTGGAATCGATGGTCTGATGTGGTTAGTGAGTCTTCTCAAAAATTAGCGCCCATTGGTACTGAGACGTTGGCTAATTATGTAGGCAGATTGACCAGCTCAAAATAACGGAAACTTTCCTGAAGGACACAGAGCATGTATTATCAGAGGAAGTAGTAAATAAATAATGACAGAAACAGAAAAGAAAAAAATCACCGTTCATTCTGACGGAGGTGCGAGAGGTAATCCTGGTCCAGCCGCTATAGGGGTAGTTGTTACCGATGAGGCTGGGGAAGTGTTACAAGAGCTATCTGAATACATCGGTGAGAGCACAAACAATATTGCCGAGTATACTGCGGTAGATAGAGGCTTAGACGCATTAAAGATAATGTTTGGCGATCAGACTCGTGAGCTAATCGTTGAGTGGAAGCTCGATAGTGAGCTAGTGGAGAGACAATTGGCTGGAGTATATAAGGTTAAAAACCCTGGCTTACGTCCAATTTTTGAGTCCATCCAAGATAAACGAGCAGTTTTCCCTGGCCTTACCTTTAGTCATGTTCGCAGAGAGTTCAACAAAGACGCCGATCGCCTGGTTAATGAATCTCTTGACGCTCAATAGGTACATGGTATTCTCCATAGCGGTAACATGGAGGAAGAAGAATGAGTTTGCAGTCTCACATCGCTAAGCTGAAAAAAGACCACAGGGCACTCGATCGCCGGATCCGGTCACTTGAATCCAGGCCGAAACCGGATCAGGAAGAAATCAGCCAGCTAAAGCGGCAGAAATTGCGCCATAAAGACGAGATTGAGTCTTTGGAACAAAAGCTGAAACAAGAAAACAAGCCGGAAACCAAGGAGACTATTTCTGACGTCAGCAACGAGTCGGAGAACATTGTGCTTTTGCTACAGCAGGGCATCGAAAACAAATTCCTCGACGGAGAAGAGTCTGATCGCCGCGACCACGAACGGATCAGCAAGCTGAATCCTGTCACTGCCGAACAACTCTTCCCGCACATTGTGAACACAGGCTGAATAATGATTCACTGCCTGTGAACTGCTAAACTGTCGGTATGCCAAGCGCTACCGGCAGTTTTTTGTTTTATTCAGCGGTAATCTCATTTACACTTGGTATTTTTGTTCGATCGTTTTTTATTTTTGGTTTAGCAAC
>JBNLFP010000022.1:0-8932 GCA_050305595.1 Minisyncoccia bacterium | reverse complement strand
AACAACTAGCTCATCTTCACGTCGATTGACACACCAGATGGCAATGACAAGTTAGTCAATGCATCCACCACCTTAGCGCCCGGATTGAGAATGTCGATTACACGCTTGTGCATTCGCATCTCAAACTGTTCTCGCGCATCTTTATCGATGAACGTTGAGCGGTTAACTGTGTACTTCTTGATCTCAGTTGGAAGTGGGATCGGACCAACAACCTTAGCGTCGAAACGCAAAGCGGTGTCGATGATCTGCTTCACTGAAGCATCAAGGATCTTGTGTTCGTAAGCGCGTACGCGGATACGCAATTTCTGCATATCTGCAGGAGCTGCCTCCTTTTTGGTTGCGCGCTTAGTTGTCTTTTTTGCTGTAGTTGCCATGTCAAATTTCAGAGTTAAATGTTCGCGTTAGGCGATGATCTTAGTTACAACACCGGCACCAACAGTCTTACCACCCTCACGGATAGCGAAACTCTGCTTCTCTTCCATCGCTACTGGGGCTACCAGCTTAACTTTGAAAGTAGCAGTGTCACCAGGCATAACCATCTCAACACCATCAGCTAGAGTTACGTCACCAGTTACGTCAGTTGTACGTACGTAGAACTGAGGCTTGTAACCTGTGAAGAATGGAGTGTGACGTCCACCCTCGTCCTTTGATAGAACGTAAACTTCAGCCTCGAACTCAGTGTGAGGAGTAATAGAACCCTTAGCAGCCAATACCTGACCACGGTGTACATCCTCCTTCTTAGTACCACGAAGCAAGATACCAGCGTTGTCACCAGCCTGAGCTGAATCCAACTGCTTGTTAAACATCTCAACACCAGTAACTGTAGTTGTAACAGTATCCTTGATACCAACAATCTCAACTTCAGTACCAACTGTGATAGAACCACGTTCTACACGACCAGTTACCACTGTACCGCGACCTTCAATAGAGAAGATGTCCTCTACCGGCATTAGGAATGGTTTGTCTAGCTCACGTTCCGGCATTGGGAAGAAGCTGTCCATAGTATCAACAAGCTCCATAACCTTCTGACCCCATTCACCTGCTGGGTCTTCAAGAGCCTTAAGGCCTGAACCCTTGATAACAGGAGCGTCGTTACCGTAACCGTTGCTCTCAAGAAGTTCCTTAAGCTCTTCTTCAACAAGCATAAGCATTTCCTCATCATCAACCATGTCGCACTTGTTTAGGAACACGATGATCTTAGGAACACCTACCTGCTTTGCTAGAAGTACGTGCTCACGAGTTTGAGGCATCGCACCGTCAGTAGCAGCTACCACCAAGATAGCGCCGTCCATCTGAGCAGCACCGGTGATCATGTTCTTAATGTAGTCAGCGTGACCTGGAGCGTCAATGTGTGCGTAGTGACGATTAGGTGTCCAGTATTCACTGTGAGAAAGAGAAATGGTAATACCACGCGCCTTCTCTTCTGGGGCCTTGTCGATATCCTCAACAGCCTTGATGTTAGCACCGTACTCACCGCCCTTAGCGTCAAGTACGTTTAGGATAGCCGCGGTTAGAGTAGTCTTACCGTGGTCAACGTGACCAATGGTACCTACGTTCATGTGCGGCTTTGAACGATCAAATTCTGCCATAATAATTTAAAATTTAGCGATTAAGCTTTAATTAATTAATGACCCGCACACTGCTTAATATGAGTGGAGAAAAAAGCGGTATGTGCGCGAAGAGGTGACGGCGCGAGAACATCGCGTCACCACTTAGCACACATAACTTACAAAGAGCGCTTATTTCCAAACAGCCTAAGCTGTATACAGGTGCGCGTATCGTACACGATGGAATTACTATTTGCAAACCCCTAAGCCATTGACAAATGTTATTTCTGTTGAAAAATGTTGTGTGCTGTGTTAGCTTTATCTCAGCCGTTTTTTAAACAAGAGGAGGAACTGATGAGACGTTGTTTTGCACTAATTGTAGGCATGCTGATCATTATGTTCAGCTCCCTACCAGCCAAAGCCCCGACTTGGCCCAAAATCCCGGTTGTGCGTGATTGGTCTACTGACTTTATCCAAACTGGGTATTACATGGAATCTGTTTACTCAACAGCACCGGACTTGGGTTTTACAGATAAATTAGATACACCGATCGGTCACAGGATGTACTGCCAGTATTACCCTGTTGACTGTACCGCTCACGAAGGAAAAATCACATTACTGACCGCAAAAAGAAAATTGCAGTTACTAATGGTTAATAGACACGTGAATCATTCGGTGCGCTACGAGGTTGATACAATCACTTACTCGCATTATGTGATAAAACACTACCTGGAAGACTTCTGGTCTTATCCAACCAGTGGGTATGGTGATTGTGAAGACTATGCTCTAGAAAAACGTTCCATACTGGAACGACTAGGTTGGCCGATCTCTTCCTTGTTGTTGGTGATGGGCACGCAAAATGGTGCAGGTCACGCAGTATTGCTCGTACGAACATCTGAGGGTGACTTCGTTTTGAATAACCAAGAAGATGCAATCATCTCCTGGAAACATGCTTGGTTCGACATCGACACCATACGTCGCCAGAGTGCAAGCAATTCTAGTAAGTGGGTCTGGACCGAGTAAAAACAAACCCGGTGTCGCAATTGCGACACCGGGTGTTTTTTTGTTTTAGTTCCTTACTCAGCTCCTCCACCTTGCATACCGCGAGCTTTCTTGATCTCTTCGGCTACGTTTGGCGGTACCACTTCGTAATGATCGAATTCCATGGTCATAGATGCGCGACCTTGAGTCATTGAGCGCAAAGTGTTGGTGTAACCAAACATCTCTGATAGTGGAATCTTCGCGTTAACGATCGTCTTTCCACCAATCTCTTCAGTAGCCTCAAGTGAACCACGCTTAGATGAGATATTACCCTGAATATCACCCATGTATTCCTCTGGAGTACGTACCTCAACCTTCATGATAGGTTCAAGGATAACTGGACCAGCCTTCTGAGCTGCATCCTTGAAGGCATTAATACCTGCTAGTTTAAAGGCAATTTCACTAGAGTCTACATCATGGTAGCTACCATCGTATAGCTCTACTGAAATATCCTCCATCTTGTAACCAGCCACAAGACCGCGACTCATAGCCTCCTTACAACCCTTCATTACAGCTGGGATGTATTCTTGTGGAATCACACCACCCTTAATGCTGTTGATAAATTCGAAGTGCTCATCACGAGTTACGTTCTTAGCTACTTCCTCATCTTCAGCCAATGGCTCAAGCGGCTTGATGCGGATCTTAACGTGACCGTACTGACCTTTACCACCAGACTGCTTGATGTATTTGTGTTCAGCTTCTGCTTCTCGCTGAATAGTTTCGCGATAAGCTACCTGTGGCTGACCGATATTTGCCTCAACACCGAATTCGCGCTTCATACGATCGACGATAATGTCTAGGTGAAGCTCACCCATACCAGCAATGATAGTTTCTAGAGTTTCTTCGTCGGTAGAAACCTTGAAAGTTGGGTCCTCGTCAGACAAACGCTTCAAAGCAACACCCATCTTTTCCTGGTCATTCTTAGTCTTAGGCTCTACACGTACAGCCACCACTGGTTCTGGGAAGGTAATCTGCTCGAGAACGATTGGCTGCTTTTCATCACATAGAGTATGAGAAGTCTTTACTTCCTTAAGACCTACCATAGCAGCAATCTCACCAGCATACACTTCATCAACCTCTTCACGCTTATCAGCCATCAAACGAACAATACGTCCGACACGCTCCTTGTTACCGGTTGAAGAGTTAAGGATGTATGTACCAGCCTTAACCACACCTGAGTAAACACGGAAGAAGGCCAACTGACCAACGAACTTATCATCCTGCAGCTTGAAAGCTAGTGCCGCAAACGGTTCTTCGTCAGAAGGTTTACGAGTAATAGTCTCCTCAGTCTTAGGATCCATACCTTCTACTGGAGGTAGATCAACTGGAGATGGTAGATAGTCCACCACCGCATCTAGTACCAACTGTACGCCGATGTTCTTCAAAGCAGAACCAGTCATGATTGGGAAGATTTCGTTAGCAATAACAGCTTTACGCAAAGTCTTCTTCAGGTCTTCCATCGATGGCTCTTCCCCACCGAAATAGGCTTCCATCAAAGCATCGTCGTGTTCAACCACCTTCTCGATCAAAACACCACGCCATTTTTCGGCCTCTTCCTTCAACTCTGCTGGAATCTCCTCTTCAGTAACATCCATTCCCATCTGACCACCGAAACGGTAAGCCTTCATAGTAATAAGATCTACTACACCAGAAAGATTATCTTCAGCACCAATAGGTAGCTGGATACGAACTGCCTTTGGAGAAAGACGTTGTTCGATACTCTTAATAGATGCGTCGTAGTCAGCACCTAGCTTGTCCATTTTGTTAACAAAACAGATACGTGGAACGTTAGCTTCGTCAGCGTAGCCCCAGTTAGTTTCAGTCTGTGGCTCTACACCAGCAGCACCATCGAATACCACCACCGCGCCGTCTAGCACACGCATTGAACGCTTTACCTCAGCAGTAAAGTCGATGTGACCTGGAGTGTCGATAATGTTGAAAGTGTGTTGCAGATCCTTGTTAGTACGATCTGTTTCTAAGGTCTTAGCCCAGTTACAAGAAATCGCCGCTGCAGTAATAGTGATACCGCGCTCGCGCTCTTGTTCCATCCAGTCGGTAACAGTTTCACCGTCGTGAACCTCACCGATCTTGTGGCTCATACCGGTATAGAAAAGCACACGCTCAGAAGTGGTAGTTTTACCAGCGTCCACGTGGGCAACGATACCGAAGTTACGTAGTTTCTCTAGAGGAAAAGCTCTCGCCATAAATAATATGATTTAGTTACAAATTTTTAATACTCTCAATAAATTTAAAAACGCTGACTGGCGCTCGAAAGTGCGAGTACTATACGGTAAAGATGGGACAAAAGCAACCGATTTTGTCTAGAAAAGATTGACTTTTTGTATTGTCTCTGTCATTGTTTTCAGTAGAAATTAGGAGGAAGTCATGGAAAGGCTACTACGAGGCTTACTGCATAGGTTACCTCACATCATCCTAAACGGTAGTGTCGTAGCGGCACTTCTCGTTCTGTACATCACAATCAGCAACCTTACCGCCGAGAAGGAAAAATATTTCCAAGAATATGCGGCTATTGTTGCGGAAATCCAAGACATTGACCAAATCATCATTGAAGCAAGGCAAACAAAAGCTGACCTACCTGAAGAGGTGGCATTTCGTCTTTTGGACCTGCAGATCAGGGTCAGCAACTTGGATTCGAAAAAATACGATTGCGTAGAGCTGTTGTTGATTTTTCCTATTCACAGTACTGCATATGAAAAAATCTACGCCTCTGCACAACGTATACTGCAAAGCAACGACCGACTAATGATTGCTGTGGACTACCTTACACGACCCTTCCTCGAGCAGGAGTCAAAAGCACCTGTTGTTGAAGCGAAGATATGGCGCGGACCTACGGTCCGCGCTTTCTTGTGTCTATTTATTTCTCAGACAACTTAACGATAGTATCGAATTCTTTTTTGGTTACTAGCATCACCGACAATCGATTACCTGGTTGAAGGAGTCGCATATTATGTAGCGTTTTTTTCTCTTTCATTTCTTGTAGAGTCACTACCTTCGGTAACTTTTTAACAAAACGGACATCAACACAAAGCCAACATGGATTACCTGGATCACTTTTCAGGTCTGGATGTTCACTTTTCGGATCAAACTGAGTGGGGTCCGGATAAGCTTTTTTGGCTATTTTCATCACTCCTGCTACTCCAGTATCTTTTCCAGCATTGGAGTGATAGAACAAAGCCATGTCCCCCACTTTCATATCGTCACGCATCATATTGCGTACTTGATAATTGCGCACCCCATCCCACATTTCTTCCTTGTCACGCTTTAGATCATCGATCGAATAACAATCTGGTTCGCTTTTCATTACCCAGTATTTAACCTGCTTGGTTTTTGACATAGGCGTATTCTAACAAAAAGCCGACGCTTTGCGCCGGCTTTTTGCTTCACTTCTACAAGAACTACATCCCGAAACCGAATCCTACATAACATAAGTACAAACCTGCCAAAGTCATAGCTATAACCAAAGCTTTCATGGCGCCTTGGTAGCGCATCATTGCCCTACCCTTGGCAATCACCATGTTTGGCATCCATACACGAGCAACGCCTTTCAAAAAAGTTGCCCACACAAGGATGGTAACCAAAGTCTGCCAAAAAGGACCACCCCAAATGTTGTGTACTAATACTAATGGGATGCCGACAATGAGAGTAACTAGACCCCCCATCATTACCGCACCTTTGTTAGAAGCAAATAGATCAACAAGATCATTCATTGCTTTCGGCTGAGCGATTAGCGCAATACCTGCAATAAGCAGATAGAGTCCGAATGCTTGCGCTAAGAACATTGATATATCCATACGTTTTATACGTTTAGGCTGATATATCTAATTATATGTCACACTAGACCTTATTTTTCTAAAAAATAAAGAGGGTGTGTATAACAAAAAACCACCGATCTTTCAGATCAGTGGTTTTTTAATCTTAGATTACCAGGCGAAGTGTGCGTACCCGCAAGGGGCATCACCACACTCGCAGCTGGAATTTAGTTCGTCTCTCGACTCCTAAATTACCAGGCGAAGTGTGCGAACGCACGGTTGGCTTCAGCCATCTTGTGAACGTCTTCACGTTTCTTAACAGCATTACCTTCACCTTTAGCCGCTAGTAGCAATTCTGCTGCTAGTGCCTTAGACATTGGAGTACCCTTTTGAGAACGGGCAGCTGCAATGATCCAACGTAGAGCTAGAGAAAGACGACGCTCTGGACGTACTTCACGTGGCACCTGGTAGTTTGCACCACCAACGCGACGGCTACGTACTTCCATAAGAGGGCCAGCATTTTGGACAGCAGTTTTAAAAATTTCTACTGGTTCACCTCCCTCTTTGTCATTCTTAATAATTTCAAAAGCAGTGTATACAACCTTGCGTGCGGTCTCTTTCTGACCACGAAGCATCACATAGTTGATAAGCTTCTCTACTGTCTCGTCGCCGAACTTTACGTCCGGTCCTGGAATGTGTCGTTTTTTGATTGGTCTTCGCATAATGTTTCTATCGTTTATCTATAGCGAATATAGACTATTAATAATTTACTTTATCGGAAATTTACTCACCCTTTGGCTGCTTCGCACCGTAGCGAGAACGTCCCTGACGACGTGCATCCACACCAGTCGCGTCGTACTTACCACGCACCACAGTGTAGTTAACACCGATATCCTTCACACGACCACCACGTACTAACACTACTGAGTGCTCCTGCAATGTGTGGCCGATACCTGGGATGTAAGCGGTGATCTCCATACCGTTAGTAAGACGTACACGAGCGATCTTACGAATCGCAGAGTTAGGCTTACGAGGTGTCTTGGTAGTAACACGAGTACATACACCACGCTTGAACGGTGAGTTGTATGAGTTTGGTCGGTTCTTGATTTTATCGAAACCAACTGCCAAAGCACCCACCTTTGTTTTTCGGGCTGGGTTAACGCGCTTCTTCTTAATTAACTGCTTAATTGTTGCCATATTTGAGTGCGCCTAGATTACTACAAATAATAATTATTGCAACCCCCAGCAACACTTATATGCCACTTAAGCCTGTAAAAAGTGTAAAGATAGTCAGAAGTAACTTGGAGAATGGTAGCCAAAGTACGTTGATGAATAAAAAGAGGATAAAGAAAGTACCCAATAGACCCCAGCTTTCTACCCGACGGATAAAGTGTTGGAATACTAAACGAGCACTGCGTGGCAATAAGGGCTGGATCATCTTGGAACCATCAAGCGGAGGCAACGGTATGGAGTTGAAACAAGCTAGCAATATATTGATGTAAACAATATAAGCGGAAATCTCAATCGTCGAAGCAGACAAACCTAACATGTCGGCCGAACGAATCACCGCACTGAAGATGAGCGCCAATATAATGTTGGTCATTGGTCCGGAAAAAGCAACTAGTGCCTCACCGTAGTTTTGGTTCCGCAAATTGTATGGATTATATGGCACCGGCTTAGCCCAACCGAACAAAATGCCGGCCCCAGAAATAGTAAGCAGAATAGGGAGTATCACCGAACCTAATGGGTCTATGTGAACCAATGGATTTAAAGACAATCTCCCCTGCAATCGTGCAGTTGGGTCACCTAGATAATCTGCCATATAACCATGAGCTACTTCGTGCAGAATAATTGATACGATCAAGGCGACAATAATCGCGACAGTTAACATTTCCATATTGAGTAAATGGTACCGCGATTAGTGGCTGTGTCAAAACCTTAAACTATTGCAAAAAGTCCCCACTGTGTTACTATGCTGGCCACTTATGGCAAAGAAATGCGACATTACCGGAAAAGGCACCCAGGTGGGTGGCCGTTATAGTAACCGCACCCGTGCGACGCAGTTTAACCCTTGCGGCAAGGTGCGTCGTTCGCCGAACCTACAAAAGAAGCGTATCTATGTACCAGAGCTTGATACAACCGTAACCATCAACGTTTCTGCTGCTGGTCTACGTACTATCGCCAAGAACGGTGCGTACCAAACTCTGAAGAAAGCCGGTTTGATTTAAATAAAAAGAAAGGCCGCGAGCTTCGCTCGCGGCCTTTCTTTTTCTCCCTACTTCTAAAAGAAAAACCTGGCTAAATAAAAACCTACCCCGGCGCCGAGTATAAATAATGACAACACAACAAGCTTTCGTCCCTCTTCATCCATGTTACGGTTGATTATAACACTGAAAACAGGTATAAATATGCACACTCGATTATCGAGTTGACCAAATGGCGACTATTGTATAATGGTTATTACGTCGGTTTGTGGTACCGAAAATCCGAGTTCGATTCTCGGTAGTCGCCCATGGCAGAAGATCAGATTCAATCTGAAAATAAAATTATATTAAGCGATGACCTTTTGAATAA
>JBNLFP010000021.1:0-4007 GCA_050305595.1 Minisyncoccia bacterium | reverse complement strand
TAGCTGAAGTACATGATCCTGACCATATCATGCGCGATGAGGCTCGTTGCTATGTTGGTTATGTGGGAGAAGATACCGAGTGTGCAATTAATAAAACCGAAGATACAGTCGTATTTGGTGGTATGTCGTTAAAACCAGGGACTGGCTTAACCATAGCGCAGGCTCTAGATCCATCAGCGGTAGAAAAGTTGGTGGTGGAACGGTGGTCCTTGTGGTCAATATGGCTTTTCGGTGCCTTGGCCTGGTTGGTTGGATTGGCAGTCTTTCTTTACCGGTATCTTTTTGCCAACAAGACTCACGCCTCGATTATCGCTCAGTATGAACCGTATGAAGATTTTAAGCCGATGTATACGGGATTGTTGTTTGATGGTCGCATTGACTCTCGAGACATTACAGCCAGTATTGTTTACTTAGCTGAACAGGGTTTCTTTAAGATCAAGCATGTTGGTCGGAAGAAATTCTTCTTCATTGAGACGGATGATTATGAGATCGCACTAAAACGTCCCTATGATGAAATAGAAAATGAATTCCAGAAGAACATCTTCACTTTGATTTTTGATAGCTCATCAACCGTTGGTGAGACCATAGTCTTGAGTGAACTAGCTAAAAATACTTCCAGACAAAAAGAGAACTACAAGTTGGTTAATAGCTTGAAATCAGCGGCAGAGAAAGACCTAGTGGCACAAGGTTTCTTTGAGTATGGCTGGCGCAAGCAGCTCAAGACACTAGCATCTTTACTGGTTGTTATTTTGGGCTTGCTATGGGTGACTTCACTGCTCGGTGCTGCTATGGATAGTGCTATCGCTATTGGAGCAATCACTTTCTTTGTGAGCCTAATACTTCTGGTGGTAAGCTATCGTCGTCGCACCCGAAAAGGTTATGAAGCGTTGGACTATTTGAAAGGTTTTAAAGAGTTCTTATCGGTCACGGATAAAGAAAGATTTAAATTCCACAACGCACCACAAAAGAGTCCTGAGCAGTTCATGACCTACCTACCTTACGCCATCGCTTTTGGTGTAGAGAAGGAGTGGGCCGAAGCTTTTAAAGACATCACCATTCCAGAACCAGATTGGTATGAGGGACAAGGTACAACCTTCAGTGCTGTCTACCTTTCTCAGAGTCTGGGTACTTTCGGTACGGTTGTTACTAATGCATCAGGTTCCTCACCAGCTTCTTCGGGCGGTGGTTCCGTCGGGGGTGGGGCAGGTGGCGGTGGCGGTGGTTCCTGGTAATAATTGTGGTGGAATGAAAAACCAGTAGAATATAACTCATGGCAACACTCTATACACAACAAAGTAAAAATATCCGCAAAACTTGGCTGCTAATGTCAGTGTTTTTGGTCGTAGTTATTGCTATCGGCTATTTCTTGAACTGGTACTACGGTGATCCGAGTTTGATGTATCTAGCTATCATTTTCGCCGTTGTAATGAATGTTGGTAGCTACTGGTGGAGTGATAAGCTCGTAATCAAAATGACGGGTGCAAAACCAGCTGACCCGCAAAAACATCGCGATTTGATCGATGTGGTTGAAAATCTTTCTATTACAGCTGGTCTACCAGCTCCCAAGGTCTATGTGGTGGAGGATCCGTCTCCTAATGCTTTCGCCACTGGACGTGACCCGAAACACGCTGCGGTAGCTGCCACAACAGGTTTATTACAAATTCTTGACCGCACCGAGTTGGAGGGAGTGATGGCACATGAACTTTCGCATGTCGGCAACCGAGACATTCTGGTTTCGACAGTTGCGGTTGTGTTGGCTGGTATGATCGCGATTATTTCCGATATGTTTATGCGTTCTATGTTGTGGGGCGGTAACAATCGCGATAGTGATAACAAAGCTGGAGCCATACTAATGGTGTTGGGTATTATCGGCATCATTCTGGCCCCGATTGCAGCTCAACTTATTCAGATGGCTATTTCTCGTAAGCGTGAGTATTTGGCCGATGCCTCTGGCGCTTTACTCACTCGCTATCCAGAAGGTTTAGCCTCAGCTTTAGAGAAAATTAGCAGCCACAGTCGTCCTATGAAGCGGGCCAACAATGCTACGGCACACTTGTTCATCGCTGATCCTTTTGGTCCAGAGAAGCGCACAGTTGGGCAAAAGATTTCTGGTCTATTTCAAACCCACCCACCTGCTTCTGATCGTATTCGTATTTTGCGCGACATGGGCAAATAATATTTATGCAGTATTTCTCTTTTTCTTGGCGAGTTGGCTACATTATTGCCGGTTGGACACTGGTGCACTTTTTATCTGGCGTCTTAGTGGCGTTTGTGGGTGAAATAACTTTGCTTACTTACCGCGAGTCGTTTCTGGTTGGTGTGACATTGTTTATTGCATGGGAAATCTTTGAAAAGATCAGGGGAATCAAAGAACCTTTCTCTAATCGTGTTTCTGATATTTTGGTAGCGTTGGTTGGTCTGTCGTTGTTTTTCTGGTTGGCTTATAAATATCCGGACCTGTCTGTTATTATTGGGTTAACGGTTGTTGCGTTGTTACCACTCTTGTCTTTCTTCGGTTGGCGTTCGTATTTGTTGCGTACTGGTAAGCGTGCTCCAGAAAATGTTAAAGAGGTATATCACAGTATTAAAGAAGATATTTCAGATATATGACCAGACGACATAGTAAAAAGAGAGAAAAAATTCTCGGCGTGCTGAAAAATAGTCACGGTGCTTTGTCTGCATCGCAACTACACAAAAAGTTGCCCGATATGGATCTCACCACTATCTACCGCAACCTAGAAATATTTGCGGCCGATGGCGAGGTAAAGAAGCTCACCTTTAAAGATAAAGAAACACTATTTGAGTGGAGTGAAGACGACCATCATCATGCTATTTGTGAGGATTGTGAAAGGGTAATTCACTTCACAGCCCCTGACGACAAGATCAAGAAACTGGTTAATATTCCTGGCTTCAAGACTGAGTCGATGGAAATTACCCTTCGTGGTTGCTGCGAGCACGGTAAGGTGCAAGCAGGGAAGAAGTAATAAGAAAAAAGGCCGGTCCCTGCGGGACCGGCCTTTTTTCTTTCCACCTAAGCCTGATGAATCACTCTCTGTGGGAATGGTATTTCGATACCGTTCTGATCAAAGGCGATCTTCAAGCGCTTACGCAACTCGCCAGCTACGGCCCATTGCTGCAAAGGCTTGGTCTCACCGAGAATCTTCACCATCACAGCCGAGTCAGCGAACTCTTCTACGCGGAGGAACTTTGGAGCTTTAATGATGTGTTCCTTCCATTCACTATCTTCAGCCAAGTCGTTACCAACCTTGTTCACCACCTCTATCACTTGCTCTAGGTTAGCGCTGTAACTCACACCGATATCGAGGTTGATACGAGCGAAGTACTTAGACAGGTTGGAGACTTTGGTAATTTCTCCGTGTGGTACGTGGTGTACGGTGCCGTCTAGGTCGCGCAGTGTGGTCATACGCAGAGTAATATCCTCCACCACACCAGAAGTACCGTCGAATGACACCACGTCACCAATGCGATATTGGTTTTCAATAATCAAGAAAAGGCCGGTGATAAGGTCGCGTATCAAGTACTGACCACCAAAACCAATCGCCACACCAGCGATACCGGCAGCCGCTAGTAACGGTCCCACCGCGATACCGCTTTCGTCCAAGATCATCAAACCAGCCACAATCCAAAGTAGTATCCCAAGGGTAACTTGGAGGATATGGATCAAGGTATCTTCACGCTTCACTTCAGCTTCTTTGCTCAAGAAGGGGCTTGAGATCACCAATTTACGTACCAGCTTAGTAATAAAGAAACCAGAGGTGCGACGGATCACAATTACCGCCACCACAATGAATAGCTGCATTTATTCCGGCTACAGTTCCTTGTCCGCCTGCTTCTTCATAGCCGGTTGTTCCATTTACTTGTCCGGCCAGAAACAGTCCTTTCAAAATTTTCGATTCCAACGAATGATAAAGTTGTGTAGGATCGAAATAATCATATTCAATAGCATACCCTGGACGATATATCTTTGCATCTCTTAAAGCCGGAAT
>JBNLFP010000020.1:0-1855 GCA_050305595.1 Minisyncoccia bacterium | reverse complement strand
CTGAAGAAGGGGCAATGGAAGCGTACTTTGCAGATAAGGCCAATATTTTTGTTAATCAAGAAGATAGTGGAGTGTTAGTTACTACACCAGAAGTCTTTGCTCGTGCACAAGAGTTTGCTGCCGGCAAAAAAATTACTCTAGGACAGGAGGTAATTTTGGCGGATGCTTCACTTATTCCGGAAGATGCTAATTTAGCAATGCCGGGTAAACATAACCGCTTAAACGCTGCTCTAGCGTTCGAAGCATTAAAAGCCACTAGTTTAACTGACGAGGAAATATTTGAGGGATTGGCCTCTTTTCCTGGTGTACCAGGACGATTAGAGTTGATTGGGGAAGTTAACGGAGCGAAGGTTTACAACGACAACAATGCCACAACTCCACAGGCCACCGTGCAAGGATTGGAAGCAGTTGGAGGTGATCATAATGCAGTGTTGATTGTGGGCGGCACTGATAAGGGGATTGAGATTGGAGAATTACCCGGAGCGATAGAAAAGCATTGTGCTCACGTAGTACTTTATGGTGGTACTGGCACAGAAATTTTAAAGACGGCTTTACCTGCTGGTGTAACCTATGAGGAGTATGACACTTTAGCTGAGTGTGTAAAAGCAGCAGTTGCAACAGCGGCATCTGGCAACGTGATTCTTTTTAGTCCGGCGTTTGCTTCTTTTGGTAAGGAGTTCAAAAATGAATATGATCGTAACGATCAATTTGTTGAGTTGATCAGAGAATTGGAATAAAGAAAAAAGCCCCGGTAAAATCCAGGGCTTATTCAACTTACACTACATCGTAGCGTTGGGCGGGTATAAAGGCATGTCGCGGCTTTTCTGTTGGTGCCGTCTCGATCGCTTTGGCAACAGCTTCTTTAAGACCTTCATCATGTGCTTCTTCTGTTAGCTCTTTTTGCACCCCTTGTAGCTCATCTTTTGTGAGATAGTCCGGAATAAACCGATCGCACTCCCAGTGAGACACAACTTTCTCATATGCGCTCATATGAACTTTCCCCTAATAAAGAACAGTATGCGACTAATATAACAAACATGCTATATTAGGCAATATATTATGGGTGAAATAAACAAAATTCACTTTATAGGAATCGGAGGAATCGGCATGTCTGCGCTGGCGCGGTTGTTTTTGCATGAAGGAAAAGAAGTAAGTGGCTCTGATCGAGCACCGTCTGAAATCACTGGAGCTTTGGAGAAGGAGGGGGTGGCTTTTTTTGGTAGTCAGTCAGCTGAGAACATCACTAATGCAATCGATATGGTTGTCTACACGGAAGCTATGTCAGCTGATCAGCCAGAAATGGTGGCAGCAAAACAACTCGGAGTGCCGATGATGAATTACTTTGATGCATTAGCTATGGTCGCTAATGAGTATTACCTGATAGCGGTGGCTGGCACACACGGTAAAACCACCACCACTGCGATGTTGATAGATATTTTTGAAGAGGCAGAGCTTGAGCCGACAGCTGTTGTCGGCTCATTGCGCGCCAAAACTAAGAGTAACTTCCGGGCTGGTAAGAGTAAGTATTTTATAGTCGAGGCTTGCGAATATCGTCGTGACTTTATGTCACTTGAGCCAGATATTTTGATAATCACTAATATTGAGGCTGACCATTTGGATTATTATTCTGATCTTGAGGATATTCAAAATGCTTTTAAGGAGTTGGCTGAAAAGGTGCCAGAGGATGGGGTGGTGGTCGCTGATACCACTAATGTAAATATTGTGCCAGTAGTAACCGGACTGAAAAGTAAGGTGATTGACTATAAGCAGGCAATTAATTTGCAGTTATCAATGAAGCAGCCGGGTTTGCATAACCGGATGAACGCGGCGGCGGCTAAAGCCGCCGCCTCGGAGT
>JBNLFP010000019.1:0-6015 GCA_050305595.1 Minisyncoccia bacterium | reverse complement strand
CACGCTGCCACTACCATCGGTACCACCACCCTCAGCTACGACCACAATGGTAACCTCCTCACCTACGGTACTAACAGCTACCAGTGGGACTACCGTAATCGTCTCACTACTAGCAACAATGGTATTGCTACGACCAGCTATGGATATGACCACAATGACCAGAGAGTCATAAAGACTGTCGATTCAGTCAGTACCATATACCCAAATCAATACTATTCCGTAGAAGGAGCGACCAGTACCAAGTACATCTATGCCAACGGTAGTCTGGTAGCATACATCGAAGACAACGGTATCAACACCAACACATACTACGTCCATCAAGATCACTTGGGTTCTACCAGCTTAGTGACTGATGTGAATGGAGACATTGTACAAGAACTCGACTACCATCCGTTTGGTTCACTCCGTACCGACAACACCAACTCTACCGACTCCACCCATAAGTACACCGGACATGAGTTTGATAGGGAGTCTGATCTGACGTATATGGGTGCAAGGTATTACGCCGGTGATACAGGTCGCTTCACTTCTCAAGATCCAGCAAACATTAAGAATCCAGCTCAATTCATTAAGGATCCACAACAACTTAATACTTACAGTTACGTCCGTAACAACCCTATAGTCGGTATTGACTATAATGGTGAGGTTTGTGGAACTGGGTTATGTATCGCTGCAGCTCTAGGGGTAAGCGCAATCATTGGAAGTTTTGCCACCGACGTTAACTATGCGTATGCTCCCGACTCTCAAATGGCCTCAAATATTCAGACAATGCCAAACAGTACTGACCCTCTTGGACAAGCTGTTACCTTTGGGAATTACGATGCTATGCCCGGTGTAGCCCAGTTTGGAGTATCATTCTTAGTTGGTTCAATTGATGGCAATCCATTCAATAGCGCTGGTCCTGTCAAGAATACTCTTTATCATTACACTAGTGAAGAAGGCATGCAAGGCATCTTAAAATCTGGGAAATTAAATCCTTCATTACGAGCAAACAATCCAAGTGATGCAAGGTTTGGGAATGGACAATACTTATCAGACATTGCACCAGGAACAAAAACGGGAAGTCAACTTTCTAGAGAGTTCCTAGGCATGCCATTCCAGGGAAATAGATTCTCAAACTATATAGAAATTGACATTACTGGGCTAGATATTGTGCAAGGAAGAAATGGTGTATTCTTAAATCAGAGCGATGAAGCCTTAGATGTTTCTGAACGTATTATTAAACATGGTGAAAATTAGCAATATGGATTATTTGAAAGTTAAATGGGTTCACAATGAGATTGAAAAAAAAGAGCCAGTATGGCTATTGAGCGAAATTAATGAGGATAGATTTGAGGTCAGGAAAATTGAAGAATATGCTGACGGGACAATTGACTTTGCAGATGAACATGCCTGTTCGGGAACCACAAAGTTAGGAATTGAACCACTACCAAGTCTTACAGAAATTAATTCTCAAACAAATTTTGAGGCAAAAGAAATAACTAAAGAAGAATTCGAAGAAATATGGAATAAACGAAATTCTTCAACTTAGATACATAGACTATATCGCTGTAATCAGCACTTGCTAAGCAAAAGTGTGTTGGCAACTAAATGGCAATCAACAGGTGCGTCCTTTCTTGTGGTTGAGAAAGAGAGATAATGTATATACGAGCTTGATTACATTTGGGGCAGCCCCTCGGAAGGACATACCCCGCTTCGCTATCGACGATGCTTAGTAGCATCAACGAGAGTATAAGTACGAGCTTTACCGCGGTAAGGCGGAACACGTTCACCCTGGGTGAGCGTGATTTCGTATTTCGTACCATTCACACGGTACTGGCCACTCTTTGGCGCAGTACCACCAGTCTTTGTTGACATAGTTTAATGCAAATTACGGGCTGATAATCTAACCGCCCTCGACAGGGACGGTCAGTTGTCACCCGTGTGCCGAGAACAGATTATCAGTTCCTTATGGAGAGATACCCCCAAATGTAATCAAAGAGCTACTATGAACACTATTATACCAAGTGTGTCATTTTCTGCGAAAAAGCGCTTCGAATTTGCAAAACTTGCACAGGAACAAATTGAAATTATGGGACGAAATTCAGTAGCAAACCCACCACAAACTTGCTGTGGTCAATCTGGTTTGTAACCACAAGCTGAAAACAAGCAGATAGCGAACTAGCTAAAATCACCCGACTGGTGTCGTTCATGCTGTTATGGGCGCACGGTATTACGACGGGCAGACTGGTCGGTTTACCGCTCAAGATCCAGTTTCTCTTGCTCTCGGTAGTCCTGCTGAAATGAGAAATATGATGGATTCAACAGTTGATATCTATCTAAAGAATCCTCAGGCTCAAAATACATATGGCTATGCAGCGAACAACCCACTAAAATATCAGGATAAGAATGGTGAATGGCTAGATGTTGTGGTTGATGTTGGGTTCACTGCTTATAGTGCATATAAGCTTGGTGAAGCAATTCTAACTGGTGGTGATGTCAAAGGTGAAGCTATAAATCTAGCATTGGATGCAGGTGGTGCACTTATACCAGGCGTTGTCGGAGCTGGAACATTAAGACGGGCAGCTCAGTATAGTGATGAAGCTGCCGATGCAGTAGGTGGAACATACAAGCTAATTGACAACGAAAGTGGTGAAGTCATCCGAACTGGTCGGACTAATAACTTAGATCGCCGTCAAGCAGAACATGCTCGCAACCCAGAAACCAGTGACTATAGATTTGAAGTTGATCGTCGAACTGACGACTACGCGACTCAACGAGGTCAAGAACAAAAGATTTACGACCAACATCCAGAAGCAAGGTATGAAAATGTCGGTCTTAACAAACAACAACCGATTAGTGATCAAAACCCGCGAAAAAGAGAGTATGAAGACGCAGCGAATTAAATCTGATAGATTAGTAACATGAAAGACGCAAAAATTAATTATTCGGAAGGAGACATAATCACTGTTCCTTTAAGTGATAACAGTGGCCAAGAAGCGATTGGCGTTGTTGCTAGAATGAACGGTGAAGGCATAGCCTTTGGTTACTTTTTCTCTCCTGCGACTGATACAACCGAGTTAGACTCCAAAAGTTCAATCTTAGCTGGAATGTTTGGTGATCTTGGACTGATAGACGGCAAATGGAAGGTGGTAGGTAAGGTTGAACCATGGGTAAGAGACCAATGGCCGCTAGTACCTCTTTTGGCTTATCGTAACGCAGGTCAAAGTACTGAACTCATTCATTATGATGAAGAAACACTGAAGGAGGTTAAAGCGGTTAAAGTTGAACCAGAAAGTGTAAACGAGAATGATTACCATAGAGATGGTTTGATGGGAGCAGGATTTGTTGAAAAAAGACTAACGAAGATTATAAATCCAGAATCTTAATTTGTTTTCGAATCAAACTTCTTTCTAGTGATTTGAGTTAGAGGACTGCTCATTCGAGCACTTTTAAGCCATGCAGGTGTCTTGTTGGGCAGGTAGGCAAATAGCTTTACATGACACCATTGTCTGGCATCATATAACTACAGTATGGCAAGCACAGGAGAAAAATTTAAACAAGGATCAGAATGGAGGAAATGGGACTTACACGTGCACACTCCGAAGTCTTTTTTGGCGAATGGATACAAAACTTGCACTACAGATGAGTTTGTCGAGCAAATCGTGAGTAAGGAAATCGCTGCGATCGGTCTGACTAATTACTTTCGCTTTGCTGATGAAGAGTTGGGAGAGATTAAAGACAAACTCAACACAAAGGGTATTGTCGTCTTTCCTAACCTTGAATTCAGAACACAGCCGCAAAATAAAGATAACGAAGAAATGCACGTGCATGTCATTTTTTCTCACAAGACACCTAAATCAAAAATTGAAGGCTTTCTGGGTCGCCTTAAAACTGTGGACGATAAGTACTGCAAAGACTTAACGGAAGCAGATATAAAGACCACTTCAGTTGCATTCGATTCACTAAAAACTGCATTGTAGCATGACAAAGGCATTAAATATCTTGACGATTATATCTTGGTGGCATGCCCACGAGGTGACGGGAGCTATCGTCCCTCTGATAGTGACGATGGTCGAGGAAATAATCTTGCCGTAACTATAGATAAAACATCAGATGCACTTTTTGGGAAGAAAGATGACACTGAGTTTTTCCTGAAAAATGATAGATACAAAGACGCAAAACCCAAACCTGTGTTTTTCTGTTCTGATGCGCATAAGAAATCTGACATTGGAACAGGATTCACTTTGGAAGGTACCCCAAAATTAAGACACCTTTTCTAAGTCTTTGTATGATACCTCATGCTGCTTTTTAAACAACCGAGGTGGTACTTTCAGAGACGAATGAATCCGTCTTTGGTTGTAGTAGTCAATCGTCTGGTAAATTGCTGCCACTAGTTCACCTAGAGTGTATCGGTTAGGGTCACCCAAGTCCAACTTGAAACCTTTATAGAAACTCTCTTGATAGCCATTCTCCCAAGGACAACCAGGTGCGCTCATAGACTGTTTGATCTTTAGTTTCTGAATCAAAGTAGTGTAGTCTTTGCTGGCGTACTCTGAGCCCTGGTCGGAGTGAATAATGCGTGGCGGAGCGCGATGGAGTACCGCTGAACCGAGTGCGTTCATCACCAGCTGTGTAGCATGGGTGTTCAGGATGGAAACACCAACCACCTCTCTGGTGAAGACATCAATCACCGTGGCCACATACAACCACTTGCCTTGATACTTCAGGTACGTAAAGTCTGAAGCATAGATATCTCCTGGTCCGCGCGGTTCCTCACTCATCAGATAGTTAGGAAATACACTGTCTTTATGCCTCTTATACACTTTGGGGGTAGTACGTCGATACGGTTTGATACCAAACAACTTCATCACTCTGAGGGCTCGTTTCTTGTTGATACCAAGATGAATAGCTAAACGTTTGTGTCCGTAGCTTGGATGTTCTCTCAGAGCAGTTTCGATCAGTTGTTTGGTGTACCAATCCTTTTGTGGCTGTCTATGCTGATAATAGTGATGAGTTCGTGAGTACCCAATCACCATCCCTTGGAGAGCCCTTTTTTAGCCTCCACGGACATCTTCACCGTCAGGTCACCAATGATTTGTTTGAGTTGTTCGTTTTCTTTCTTCACCTTGTTGTGTTCGAGGACACTGACGGTACCGGTAGCCTTAGTGCCGAGCCAGTTGTATATGGTACCGGTATGAATACCGTAGTTAGCGGCTGCATCTGCGACGCTGAGTCATTCGTTTTTAATCTTGGCTAGTATCTCGTCTTTGATTTCTTTTGAAATCCGATAACCTTTCTTTGCCATATTCTTTGTATTAGTTAGTGAATAATACTTAGAATTGTTGTCTTAAGAAAGGGGTACCTTTCACAACATAAAACGGATTGGAAAGGATAAAAGCCGCTCGCGTCTTGGAGATTCTCTTTCCAGAACGCGTGGTGATATTGTTCTTCGCCAAAAAAGTAGCAACATCTTCTAAACGCATATCACCTTGCGCGTATTTCTCAAAAGCCAAGCGGATGACACGCGCCGACTTCTTCTCCACGACAATAGTTTTGGTGCGCGGGTCATTCAAATACCCGACAGGCGCTTGGCTTGGAAAGATACCCATACGAACTTTTTGGCGAAGTCCTCTTTTCGTGTTCTCGGAAAGAGAATCTACATAGTATTTGCTTTGGACAAATGCCATCGACAATGTGAATTTGCCTTGTGGCGTATTCTCAAACCAATGCGATGGGAATTTGAGGCTCGCAAGAGTGCCGATGTCCAACAGATAGACGATTTGTCCACTGTCCACGGAATTGCGCGCCAAACGATCTGGGTGCCAACTGATGATGCCGTCTGCTTCACTATTTTCTATGCGCCGCATCATTTCGCCAAAAATGGGACGACCTGGAATCTTGGCGGTCTGCTTTTCTACGAACTCATCAACTATCTCCAACCTTTCATTTTTGGCGAAGGCGCGCAATTCCATGAGTTGTGATTCAATACTCATCACTTGTTTATCTTCCACATCGGTACTCTTGCGAGCATAC
>JBNLFP010000018.1:0-4861 GCA_050305595.1 Minisyncoccia bacterium | reverse complement strand
ATAGAAAATGATGCGGCTTTGGCTGGCTTAGGGGAGGCACACTTCGGTGCAGGAAAAGAGGCTGACATCATGGTCTACCATACTATCTCTACTGGTGTGGGAGGGGCTAAGATTGAACACGGTAAAATTGATGACTATCATCTTGGTTTCGAACCAGGTAAACAGGTTCTAGATATTGATCGAACAATCTTAGGTGAAGAAGTGGTACCAACCTTAGAAAACTTAGTCTCTGGTGCCGCAGTAGAAGAACGGACCGGACAAAAACCATACGACATACCTCAAAGTGACGCGATTTGGGACCAATTAGCTTTTTATTTAGCACACGGTTTACGCAACACTATTTTGTATTGGTCGCCTGACATGATTGTGCTGGGAGGGTCAATGATGACAGGTAATCCTATAATTCCTTTACCGAATATCGAAAAACACCTACAAATACTCCTAGATGGTGATATTCCTATGCCCGCCTTGAAAATAGCGGCTTTAAAAGATGATGCAGGATTATACGGTGCAATGGCGTTCTTGGCTGTACAGGAATAAAAAATGGCTAAAAATAAGGATATTATCTATATTGACACATAAAGAAAGTATGTCATAACTTGATTTTGGGGTCGATTTGTGCTATTATCTTGGGGTGAACAGCTTCGGCTGTTTTTTGTTAGTTAAGACCACTGGCTTATTTTATCCACCTTGCTGACTGCTGTTATCGCGGTTTCCGGAGCTACTGCAATTAATACTGCACCGATTGCTTACGGACAAATGACTGAGGATACAGCAAAAGCGGAAAAAGTAGCCATTTCCGAATACGAATCTGATACAGAACGTATCGTTCGTACTTACTTCCAGGACGTACCAGTTATGATTCAGGTAGCGCGTTGTGAATCTCACTTCCGCCACACTCTGTCAGACGGTAGTATCCTACAAGGAAGAGTTGATAGTGCTGACACAGGTGTAATGCAAATTAACAAGCGTTACCACGAGGATACTGCGATCAAATTAGGTCTAGACCTCGATGACCTGTATGACAATATGGCCTACGCTCGCTATCTCTACGAGAAGCAGGGGACACAGCCTTGGAGCGCGTCCCAACCATGTTGGGGTAGTACCCTAGCATATAGCGGGTAGACAATAACGAAAAACAGGACCGCCTAATGGCGGTCCTGTTTTGTTTGTGAAAACTTTGGTAGTTACACTAGATTGCCATTGTTGGTTGTTTTGGCTCACCAACCTTCAACTTCCAACCATCACCAGGACCATACACATAAACGTAGAGTAGACCACCAATGATCGCAAGATTCTTGAATAGGTTTATATCCTGCAGACTAGCATGGTAAAGCGGTATCACAACTGCCGTAAAGACCAGCAATGCTAGAGCAGCGTCTTTGGTACGGTAGCCTAGCATAAGCGCGCCACCAGCGCCGATTTTCCAGATTACCACCAACCAAGCTAATAACATTGGCATAGGTAGGCCTTTAATAGCGATCATGCCTGAAAGGCCATCAACACCATTCATCAAAATACCTACGCCAGAGAATAGGAAAAGTAGACCCATCAGCATACGGCCGACTGTCACACCATAGGCCATTAAGTATCTATCTACGATTTGCATCATAATAGTAAATTTAATTATTTATAAGTCTATTTGTATTATACTATACGTCTCATATGAAAATCGGTTTTTTTGATTCAGGACTGGGAGGATTGACAATAATGAAATCCGTGTCGTTGTCGTTACCGCAATATGATTATATTTTCTATGGTGACACAGCCAACCTCCCACTAGGTGACAAGACAGAAGAAGAAATCTATGAATACACTAAAGCTGGGGTAGAGGAGTTGTTTAATCGTGGTTGTTTGCTAGTAATCATTGCTTGTAACACAGCCTCTTCTGAGACACTACGACGTCTACAAGATACCTTTTTGCAAGAGAAATATCCCGATAGGCGTATTTTAGGGGTAGTGATACCAACTGTAGAAGAGCTTATCAACTCTGACAGCAAAAAAGCTTTATTGATAGCTACAAACCGTACAGTAAACTCAAACAAATACCCCAAGGAGCTGGGGGAGAGAACTACCCGAGAAATCTCGCTCGAGGCTCTGGCCACACCTGAACTGGTACCTTTGGTAGAACGTGGAGAGATAGATGAGGCCGTAGAAACAGCTGTAAAAGCCATAAAAAGCCGGAAGCTAGGCTTTGACACCTTAATTCTTGGCTGTACTCATTACACCAAGCTAAAGGACGGTCTGAGGCAATATTTTGCTGATCAAGAGGGAAGTACACCCCCTATTATCCTCTCTCAAGACGAGATAATTCCAGCCAAATTGGTCGATTATCTAGACCGCCACCCGGAGCTTACCAGCCGATTATCCACAGACCAAACTAGATCTATCGTTTTAACTCAACACCGACCAGATTATGACCAGACGGTGGCCGAATTGCTAGGTGGGAAGCTGATATAATGTAGTTCATGCAGAAAGAAAACAACAAAGTTGAGGAGTACGATTTTGATTTACCAGTCGTAGAGGGCGCACCTAAGGCTAAGCCACGCATCCACTTCGCTGGAGAATCAGCCTGTGTCAGTTGCGAAGGTTAAGTCGCAAAAACGCCGAGCTTTCGCTCGGCGTTTTTTATTTTATATCCTTGCCACCGTGGAATTTTTTATGAATGTCACGCAGCTGCTTATTAGTAACATGAGTGTAGATCTGAGTGGTAGCCACGTTCTGGTGACCAAGTAATTCCTGTACACTGCGCAAATCAGCTCCATGAGATAGTAAGTCGGTCGCGAAAGTATGCCGAAGTGTGTGAGGAGTCACTTTTTTTGATAAACCAGCCATGGTAGCTGACTTAGAAATCATACTTTGGATCGATCGGGTAGTAAGACGGTGTTCGTTGTCGATACCATTAGGATTAGGTCGTGAGCGGTAGTTAATGAAAAGCGGACGATAGACATCACGACGGCTTTTTATGTACTCACGAAGCCACTTAGCTGCTCGAGGTGAGATAAATATTGTGCGAACATGTTTACCTTTACCGACAACAGAAAGCTCGTAGGTGCGATTTTCATCATTATCCTTAAGCATGGATAGTTGATCCATATCAAGCGCCGCTAACTCAGCAATACGTAAACCAGACGAAAAGAATAATTCCATAATAGCTCGATCACGCAGACCATTGGGATGATTAGTATTAGGTACCTTAAGCATCTTTTCCATATCATTTACATCCAAAAATGAGACGGTTTTATCGTCTTTATGCTTGGCCAGTTTTATTTTGGCTGAAGGTAGCGATTCCAGATCCTTGTCAGCAAAAAAATCTAGTAGTGAACGCAGGGCTATCAGGTAGTAGTTTTGTGATTTACGTGAGAGAGGTTGATTGCGCTTACTTTTGTATTTACGCGATAAGAAGAGCCTGTAGTCCCAAATATGCTCTGGAGTTAGTTCGTGAGGCTTTAGGGAGGCCAGGCCAGAGTCCTTGAGCCAGGTCATAAACAGATTTAAATACTGTTCATAATTTCTCTGCGTATTGTCAGAAAGACCTTTTTCGATTTCGCAGTATTCGAGGAAGGGGACGAGATAGAAAGTAATGGGTTCTGTACTCTTACGTAATTGCATATTAATTATTTTAACGCATCCTGAATCCTTGAAAGCCAGTATAGGTGTAGGGAGTCGGGATTTTAGCTAAGTATAGCAATATATGATTATTCGCACAATGTACGTAAAACGAATAAACATATCAAATAACGTGGGCTTAAAGCTACATTAAACAAAATTAAATTTTGCAGTTTTAAATTTACAATTAGTTCTCCCCTCCCCACTCACACTATTTCATGACCCAAGGATTAATACTTCTGTTTAATATGTCAGTAAAAATTACTTAAGAAAAAATTAAAAATCAGGGCAGTCAGACCCCCTTCTCCCCCACCGAGCAGTAGGGGACTTTGGTTTTAAAAACTCTAGCTTGTTTAAAACATACCCTCTTCCCTGTTTATATAAAAAATATCCTCCTAAGACAGGAGGATATTTTTTATAATGATGGTAAGTAATCAAGTGGATCTAGATAACCTTCAACCGCTGAGAATGGCGAGAGGGCTGCACCGCAAGCGGTAACGGCCTTGAACTCACTAAACTTCTTTACCGAGACAGCATCGCTTACATAGACAGTAAAGTGTAAGTGCGGACCAGTTGCGTACCCAGTAGCACCAACATATCCAATCACATCTCCAGTTGCAACTTTTTGCCCAGTCGACACTCCAGTCCAACTCATGTGAGCATATAAGGTTGAAAGACCATTCGGATGATCAATCAATGCCCATTGACCCCAGGAGTAACAGCCGGGCACGAGGTCGGTGTTACCAGTGGCTCGTACTGTTCCATTTAGAGGTGCAAAGATCTTAGTTCCGACAGACGCACCAAAGTCCATACCGTTATGAGCCTTTCCATTGTAAGCACCTGATAAAGCAAACTTGGTGTAGCCAAAGTACTGTGTAATGATCACATTATTTAATGGCCAATCAAAAACGGCTGAACCCTTGCTAGGAATTGAGTTTGGATCAAGAATATATTGTAGTTGTGACTCAATATCCTGAACCTCCTTCAAAAGCTGCTCTTTTGCTGCTTTTTTAGCGGCAAGTTGACGTTGGTATTCGGCTTCTTCATTTTTGGTAGCAGTCAGTAATTGATTTTTCTCTTTTTTGTTTCCCTCATTTGGTGGGATAGTGTTGGGGCTGAGGTTTTTCGCCTCTTTGATCCAGAACAATTTACCATCTTCAAGTCTTTGAATATAATACGCATTATCCCATGTGAATATGCAATATCCGTTCTCGCAATTTATGATTTTAGCTTTTGGGGTGCTACTCACACT
>JBNLFP010000017.1:0-6894 GCA_050305595.1 Minisyncoccia bacterium | reverse complement strand
TGTATTTTGATGTATCTAAATTCCCTGCTTATGGTCGGATTGGTAATCTAGATTTAGATAAAATGAAAGCTGGTGCACGAGTAGAGGTGAATAAAGAAAAGCGCCACCCAGCAGATTTTGCTCTTTGGAAAAAGGGTGACTTAGGTTGGGAAAGTCGTTGGGGTAAAGGATTTCCAGGTTGGCATATTGAATGTACTGCCATGGCATTCGCCACTTTAGGTAAACAAATAGATATCCATACAGGTGGTGAGGATTTACAGTACACACACCATAATGGTGAGATTGCTCAGGCTGAATGTGCTACGGGTAAGCAATATGTGAGCTACTGGCTACACAATGCACACATCATGATTGATCATATGAAGATTGCTAAGTCAGCTGGTAACGGTCTGCGCTTGAAACATTTATCTGACCGAGGTTATTCACCAGCAGATTATCGTTTTTGGTTGTTACAGAGCCACTATCGAACCACAGCTAATTTTTCTTGGGACGCCATCGAGGCAGCTAAACAAGGATTGCTTCGCTTGCGTCGTTTGGTCTACATTGAGTTAGGTGCAGTTACTCCAGGTAATGTGGATGAGGATTACCGCACTCGCCTACTAGAAGCATTATCAGACGATCTCGATACTCCAGGTGCTTTAGCGCTTCTGTCTGAATTGGTAAAAGACAACACTTTAACTCCGGCAGATAAGTTAGCCACCATTCATTTATTTGATTCATTATTGGCACTGGGTCTAGCAAAAGAGGTTGAAGATGGTCGAGTCGAACTTGGTATCGTAGATGAATCAAAGGTCCCAGATGAAGTAGCTAAATTAGTAGATGAACGAGCATCTGCTAGAGCCAACAAAGATTTCGAAACTTCTGATAAATTGCGAGAGCAAATAAAAGAGCTGGGCTATTTAGTAAAAGATACAGCTGATGGGCAGGAGTTGAGTAAAGGAGATTAGGAAAAGTGGCGGGGCGCAGCCCCGCCACTTTTCCTTTATCCACCCTTTCCCCATAATCCACAGACTAGTGTCAAGAGTGAGCTCGTCTTTCCGGTGATAAAATAAACGAATGGCAGATACTCCAAGGACGAATAAAAATCTTCGCATACCACCAAACAACATTGAAGCCGAAAAGGCTTTGATCGGTGCCATCATGTTGAAGCCAGAAGTGATGCATGATGTATCGGCTGATATTCGTCCGGAAAGCTTTTATGCAGATAAACACCGCGAGATTTATCGCGCCATTTTAGAGATCTTCACCAAAGGTGACCCGATCGACCTCTTGTCCGTAACTACTAAACTCAAATCTGCTGGCCAGTTGGAACGAGTCGGGGGTGCAGCTTACTTAACCGATTTGATTGAAACTGTTCCGGCGGCTGGTAATGCCCATTATTATTCTGGTGAGGTAATGAACAAGAACACTTTGCGGGGCTTGATTAACGCTGCTGATGATATTGCCGAGCTCGGCTACTCTGATCCAGAAAATCTTGATGCAGTACTCGATCAAGCTGAGAAGAAGGTATATGAGGTGACTAATCAAACTAGTGTTCAGAAATTCATCACCATAGGCTCGGCTTTGACTGAAGCTTGGGAGCGCTTCGAGCACCTTAGTGCCAATCATGATGACATTCGTGGTGTACCAACAGGCTTTACTGCACTCGATAACATTTTAGCTGGTTTGCAAAATTCTGACCTGATTATTTTGGCCGCTCGTCCGGCGGTTGGTAAGACTACTTTTGCTCTAGACTTGGCTCGTAACGCCGCTATCCAGCATAAGAAGTCCGTTGGTATCTTCTCACTTGAGATGGGTGCACAACAGCTGGTGGACCGTATGTTAGCCTCTGAGGCTGGTGTAGACTCTTGGAAGCTCCGTACTGGACGTTTGAGTAGTGATCAGGAGTTTGATGCTGTGCAGGCTGCTATGGCGCGTTTGGCTGAAGCGTCTATTCATATCGATGATCAGCCGGGTACTAACATTTTGAAGATGCGTTCTTCCGCCCGTCGCCTTCATAACGAACATGGCTTGGATCTTTTGATAGTTGATTACTTGCAGCTTATGTCTCCTACCGCTACCAAGGCCAGTGACTCAATGGTGCAACAAGTGACAGAAATCTCTCGTTCTTTGAAGATTTTGGCCCGTGAGCTTAACGTGCCGGTGTTAGCTTTGTCTCAACTTTCTCGTGCAGTGGAACAACGTGGTGGTAAGCCACGTCTGTCTGACCTGCGTGACTCTGGTTCTATCGAACAGGACGCCGACGTCGTGATGTTTATTCACCGTGAAGACAAGATCAACAAAGAATCAGAACGACCTAATATTGCAGAAATCTTGGTGGAGAAACACCGTAACGGTCCGGTAGGTTCAGCTGAGCTATACTTTGATGGTAAACATGTGCGCTACTTGAATCTAGATAACCAACACAGCGATGCTGGGTCTAGCAGTAACGATGATTTCTAATATTTTCTATGAACTCTCTTGATAAACTAATCGGCTATTTTGAACACTTCCCTGGTATAGGTGCGCGCCAAGCCAGGCGTTTTGCTTTTCATATTCTCACTATGTCACCGGAGGAAGTGTCAGAACTTTCTGAGTTGGTGTCTGGTATCCAAAGTAACGTAACCGAGTGTGCCAGTTGTCGCCGCTTCTTTGCTAAAAATGGTGGACCGCAGGACATCTGTGATATCTGTGCGGATGGCAATCGCGACCATAATAAGTTGTTGGTAGTAGAGCGCGACAGTGATATTCGTCCCATTGAACGTAGTGGTGTATACGACGGCTTGTATTTCGTGCTTGGTGGCACTGTTCCCTTGCTTGAGTCACGTGAGAACAAAAAACTCCGTGGCGGCGGATTGAAGGCGGTGGTAGAAACTCGTTTGCAGGATGGTTTGGAGGAAGTGATTCTTGGCTTCTCAGTAAATCCTGATGGCGAAAATACAGGCCGTTTTGTTGAGGCTATTATCAAGCAATTGCCGGGAGCCGAGAAGTTAAAGGTGTCCCACCTCGGCCGTGGCCTCTCCACCGGTAGTGAGCTCGAATATGCTGATCCGGATACTTTAAAGAACGCATTACAAAACCGCTTTTAAAAGTTTAAAAAAGGACCACCTCAGGGTGGTCCTTGTAAGTTTATTTGTGTTCCAAGAAGTATCCAGCCCCTCCTTTATACCGAATCCGGATATTTTTTGTGTATTTTTTTATCTCCCGTCGAATCCTGTTGATGTGTCCGGCTACTGACGAGTGTTGGTGTGTGTCATCAACCATTTCTCGTTTCTTCAGGCAGGTCATCAGAAGGTCCCTGCTGGTTGGGTCTGGATGATTTAGGGCCACCATCTCAAGCATTTGATACTCCATGGGCCTCAGTTGTAATATCTGATCGTCAACAGCGGCCTTTTGATCTGGAAGGTGGACCGTGAGAGGTCCGACCGTGATCTCTCGAGAGGCGTGGCCTCGGGCACGACGTACTATTGCATACATGCGTGCGACGAGCTCTTCTGGAGCAAAAAACACTGGCAAGTAATCATCCGCACCCAAGCCAAGCATTGTTACCTTGTCTTCGATTCGATTATCGGTTCCGATAACTAAAATTGGTATGGGTGTATGTCGACGGAGTTCAAGTAGTATTTCTGGGTCATCTGTATTCAATAGGACTATGTCTGGCTGTTGGGTGTGGATGTTCCGAAGATTGTTGTTACCTCTAAGGGAGTAACTTGCTGTTCCAATGCTTCGCATCGCTAGTTCGTTAACGATCTTTGTGCTAACGTTCAGACTTCTATAAAGCAACATGGTCCTCATTTTCTTTATCCTTGTGAATGGGTGAACATATCTGGTGCTGATCATATTCTAGGACGCTGCTTTATACACCTTGCCAAAAAGGTATTATTATGCCATAATTATATATGGGGAGGCGTGGATCAAAACCTTTATGGAGATTGATATGCGCCTTGAAAAATCTGAAGCAGAAAATATCATTAAGCACTGGCCGCAACAGCCGAGATTGACGGACGAACAGAATGTCAATTTATTTCGGCAGTTGACTGAATTGGACTTTCCGACACATGTTGTCGAGAACAACTTGTTCAGCTTGCTTGATGATAAAGAAAAAACTCCGCAGCAATAAAAAGCCGCAGGTCCCATGGGACCTGCGGCTCTTCTTTTGATTTAGATAGTCTCAATCTTTACGCGAGTGTACTTCTGACGGTGACCAATCTTACGATCACGGTTGCTCTTAGCCTTGAAACGTAGGATAGATAGCTTAGGACCCTTCTTCAAACTCACATATGAAGCAGTTACCTTAGCCCCATCGATGTAAGGAGTGCCGATGGTAGCATCCTTTCCGTTATCAGAAAGAAGTACCTTATCAAATGTGATCTTGTCCCCTTCTTTATATTCGCCAAGCAATTCAACATCCAGTATGTCACCAACGGAAACAGTGTACTGCTTGCCGCCAGTCTCAATAACTGAGAATTCCTTTGCTTGTTCTTTGTCAGCTGTTTTAGCCATAAGTGGCGCTATACTACCCGAAATCCCCCTAATTTGCAATAGCTCAGGGTTTGGTGTTTAGATAAGGTCCTTGGTCTGCAAAAAAGCCACTATTTCCTCCACAATTTCGCCTGGAGTACGTCCTACGGTGTCAAAACGAAGCTCTGGGTGCTCAGGTTCTTCATATGGGTCGTCAATGCCTGTAAAGCCCTTAATTTCGCCTGCACGGGCTTTTTTATACATACCCTTAGTATCTCGCTTCTCACACTCCTCTAGTGATGTAGCAACGAATATTTCGACAAACACACCCTGGTGTTCAACCATGTTGCGTACTTGTCGGCGAGCGGCTCGATAAGGGGCAATAAGTGAACATATCACCATACCGCCGTGTTTGGATATTTCGCTCGCTACGAAGCCTACGCGACGCACATTTTCATCTCGGTCTTCTTTGGAGAAAGTCAGGCCTTTACTCAAGTGTTGTCGGATTACATCACCGTCTAGGAAAGTAATATCGCGATCTTGCATTTCTTGCAGCTTCGCTAGTAGTAGTTCAGCGATAGTAGACTTCCCTGCTCCGGACAAACCAGTAAAGAAAAGTGTGACACCAGGGCGAGTATCGCGCTTCACACTCTCGCGTAGGATGGTGATGCTCTCTGGGAAAGAAAACCATTCAGGGATATCTTCACCCTCGTTCAGGAGACGACGAAACTCAGTGCCAGAAATATTTTCAATTTCTTCACCCTCTTTTAGTTCGTCGTGTGAGACGTATTCTCCACGATCTGTGGAGTAAGCTAACTCTTCTGAAGTAACAACTTCAATACCAACTTCATCTGCATGCGCACTCGCCAGCTCGCGCGCCGCGGCCTCATCGTAAAAAGGATTACCGTCTTTATCTTTGCCAGGACCAGCGTGGTCGCGGCCTACAATAAAGTGAGTACAACCGTAGTTTTTACGCACAATGGCATGCCAGAGTGCTTCGCGTGGTCCAGCCATGCGCATAGCGAGCGGCAGTAGTGAAAGTTCTGTAAAGTCTTTGCCGTAATTGTTGCAGACAACATTGTAGGTACGAACACGAGTTACGTAGTCTACGTCTCCTGGTTTAGTCATGCCAACTACTGGATGCACCAATACTGGTGCGCCGGTTTTTTTATGAGCCCGTTTTACTAGCTCGAAGTGAGCGCGGTGCATAGGATTGCGAGTTTGAAAACCAACTACCTTATCCCAGCCCCGCTCTTTAAATAATTCCTTCAGCTCTTCAGGGGTGCGGCGCCACTGACGAAAGTCATTACGTTTTGGTAATGCAATAGCCTCTAATTTGCCACCGATGTAGGTATTCTCCATCTCGTACTTCAGATAATTCACACCAGGATGGGTATCATCTGTTGTTCCATACACACCCTTAGCTTCGGCCTCTTTGTCGGGCTGGTAGCGACTTTCTATTGTCATTACAGCTAACGGATTACCAAATGGGTCGCAAAGCATTATCCTCTCCCCTGCTTTGTATGGAAAGTTATCTGGTACATCAAAGACGACAGGTATAGGAAATAGTGAACCATCAGCTAGTCGCATGCTCTCCACGACTCTTTTGTAGTCGTCTTCGTTCATAAAACCTTCCAGTGGCTTAAATCCACCCACCAGAAGTAGCTCTAGGTCGTAGAGTTGTCTGCCTTTTACATTCACCCGTGGCAAATTATAGATATCTACCCCACCTTGCTTTTCAGTCATCTATATACGTTTAAGATTTATACAAGTCGTATAACTATACCAAACCAAAAAAGTTGTGCTAAGGTTCTTTATTACACAGCTTAATTTGCTTTATTTTATGACTTCGTAGCCTTGATTAGTATATGTGAACCTAGGCCACGTAATAAGAATTTTGCAATAAGGTGATGGCTACCTTTTTCTGCTAGGAGTATTTTGGCAAAGCCACTTTTTTTCAAAAGAGAGGTCAGACTGCCTGGGGTAAATATGATTATGTGTGTAGGATCTCCTAAGTTTTCCTCTCTCTGCAATGTCCATTTTATTATTTTGTTTATGCTGTAAGCGTTAGGTGTATCTAAAATCAGAACTCCATCTTGTTTAAGTACTCTATTAGCTTCGCGTAAAGCAAATCCCGGGTCGCTTAGATGTTCAATAATTTCACCCATGTAGACTGTATCAAAGAAATCACTCTCATAAGGGAGACCTTCTTCTAGATTGCCGGTAGTCTGATTTTTGTACTTGTCTATATCATCCTTGGGCGCATATAAGTCAAATCCGTAGACCTCACAATTAGTCAGCTCATCTTTGAGTGTAAGGTGCGATGAGAAATTTACTCCTGTACCTCCATATAGACCGCCAATATTTCCAATATCCAGTAAACGCCCTTGTTTATGATGTTTTATGAGAAAGTTGTATCTACTCGTGTCCTGAGTTAAATCTTTACCTTTAACG
>JBNLFP010000016.1:0-2284 GCA_050305595.1 Minisyncoccia bacterium | reverse complement strand
TTCTTTACCGTGTTCTTTCTCGAGTTTGGACATTAAATCCACTGTCTTTCCTTTATCTAGATCAATCACGGTTGGGAGTTCCTTCGTTCTGTTTTTGAAAAAAGTTACCACGAGATAGTTTGGCTTTTCGTCCTTTACTCCTTTGAAAGGATTCTTTTTAATTAGCGCCTCTATCTCCTTTTGGCTACGCACTATAGTCGTACTATTAAAATCAAGATACTTTGGTAAAGCTTTTTCAATTTTTTCTTCCAGTTTGCTGGTATCTTTACCGGCAGTATCAAAAACTACGTTGCCACTAGCAATGACGGTCTGTACATTTTTAAAGCCCAGTTTCTCAAATACCTCTCGCAGCTTCTCCCCTTTCATGTTGGGGTTGGTCGGCATTATGCCTCTAAGTAATGCAACGTATCTCATTTATTCAAATCTTACCGGTATTTCTAAGGCGGCGTCGTTCTCTCTTAAGTCAGAAGGATTGTCTCTGTGAAGGATAATAGCGCCACGATTTATTAAACCTATCGCCTCAGGTGTTGCAAATTCTATGGTGGCTATAAAGGGTACGAAATCTTCTGTCATCCAGTCACTGGATGTCTGTGCGTATCCCTCGGCTACTATACGCCCATCCCAATCAACCACGATGATTGGGAAACTAGCTTCAAAAAACCAATAACCACGTGCTCGGCCGGTAATTATAAGTGGTGAGGATATTGTGTCACCCGCTGCCAGATTATCAACCACGATCAGATCTTCTGAAGCATTACTGTAGGTTGATTCCCAGTTGGTAGTAATGTCCTCAACAAAGTGATTACCGAAAGTGTCGTTACATTGGCGTGGGTAGCTTTCCATTACCGGGTTTCCTTGCTCGACACATTCGGTAAAAGAGGTGGCTGGAACATTGGTATTTGAACTTGGTGATTGAACTTTATTTGGTAGAAGTACAAACCAAATACCGGTAGCAACGATTACTAGAACTATAAGTAAAGTTAAATATTTCATATTATGATCTGTTTAAGTGTGTGTCTTTAAAATAAGTCGGGTACTTTAGTCCGAAACCAAGTAGTCTGTCCATACCTATGTGTGCTAACCAAATTAGCATAATCAGGCCCAAACTTGTGTGCTCAAAGTACAAAAATACGGCACCTAGTAATACAGGAACAATATATGTATGAAATAGGTTGTAACTATAACTGCCGATTCGCCTACCTGCCAAATACCCCAACATACAGATGTCTGGCGTCAGTAGCAAGATAGCAAAAAGCCAGCCTGATCCGTGTAGATGAAAATAAGTGTAAGTAGAAACTGCCAGTACTACCCCACCCTCCAGGTGTAAAAGTATTTTAGGAAGTGAAGCTTTCATCTTAATATAATAACAGAAGGCCTTCATTTCCATAGAAATGAAGGCCTAGTCATTTAAAGTTCCTTTTGGAGGAAATTCTTTGGGTAGACTACTCATATGGTTACCTATGTAAGCAAAGTTTTCATCGATTTCTTCTTGAATCTTTTCTGCTTTGTCGTAATAACTGTTCGACTGTTCTTTAATTGCTTCGAATGTGAAATAAAGCAGTGCAGCTAAATCATCGTACCGGGCCTTACACTCAGTTATCCAGACATCTTTTGTTGATGAACAGACATCGTCACGTCTCGTGCGTATTTGTGCGAGCATGATGAAGTAGAGTTCTTTATCATACTTTGACCAAGTACTTATACCTGAATTTGCCTGACTCTCGCAAGGGAGCAAGAGTACTAAAGCTATCACTAGCAAGTACGTACGCATACCACTCTCCTCTCGCGTTGCTGTTCTGATGGTATCACACAGGTTCTCAATCTAGAAAGTTGTTGGTATTAAACTAACCAGCATTTTCAAAACGAGTTTTGTTTTCTTTCATCCACTTCAACATTTCAGCCATTTGTTCTTCCTTGCTCTTATTTTCTTGTTCTTGCATGAAATCTTTGTGAACTTCTGCGTAATGGGGCTTCATCGCGTCCATCCAGGCTTCAAAAGTTTCTCCTTGTGCTTCGTGGTCGCATAGATCGCATTTAAGGGTTTTCATATATGAATATTAATTTATAGACTTCTATACAAAGTAACAGGATTTGAAAATAAGAAAACCCTTCGACACAATAGTAAATGTCAAAGGGTCTTCTGTTTTGCTCCGCGTGCTGGACGAATTTCGAACGTTGGATTTGGATAATTTATATAAGAATCAGATCTCTGGACTTTTGTGTTTGAAATAGTACATCAAACTATAGACTATAGAAAATAAAACCAGCCACCAGAATGCGAGAT
>JBNLFP010000015.1:0-9200 GCA_050305595.1 Minisyncoccia bacterium | reverse complement strand
TGAACCACTGGCCATTCTGGAGACTGTTGGTGACAACACCCAAGGAGGCGGAGATAATGGACAATCGGGAGCTTTCTATACTGATCTTTCACAAGCACCAACTGGATTGGTAGCCCATCAATACATAGTTAACGCAATTGGTGGTTATACAGACATGAAAGCGATGTTGCAAGATTTCGAACGCAATGTATCTCCGCTACGGTTGATTGAATACAGCTTTGAGGCGACTGAGAGTGACTTGGTCGAATATGTGATGACATTAGAAACTTATTCATTACCTGTTAATTAACTTATGTCTTCTGTACTTAAAAACATTTTTACTATAGCGATGTTACTGGCTATTGCTGGAGCCGGCTATTACTTTTTTGTATTGCAGAGCGGTTCGGAACTAAGTGTGAGCCGTACCAACGAAGGTGAGTTGTTAACTAACGAATTCATTAAGAGGTTAAACGAATTGCAGCAGATAGATTTAACTGGTGAGATTTTTTCTAATCCGAAGTTTCTATCTTTAGTTGACTTTAGTACCGTGCCTGAGCCGGTTACGACCGGTCGCGACAATCCGTTTACCTTTTAAGTCTGGTTTTAGGACGGATGGTCTACTGGGACAGAAGGTGAATTATGGATTTTTTGAATGAACTACAAGCTGATGGAGTAATTTCTCCCGAGCAATTGCCGGGCTTAGAAAAGACTATCCAGTCGGGCAGCTCTGTAGACGTTGCCCTTCTGCGGGCTGGTGTAGACAAAGCAGTAGTGCGAGAGAAAGCTGCCAAGTTTTACAACGTACCAGCTTACATTCCAAAAGATGACGAAAAGATAGAGCAGGATATTCTGTCTTATATTCCGATGGAAGCCGCTAAAAATTACAGAATGGTACCTCTTAAATTAGAGGACGGTACTTTGTTGGTGGGTGTTAATAATCCCGAAGATTTTAGATTAAGAGAGGCCCTAAGCTTTATTAGTACTAAGTATGGTGTGCCGTACAAGTTTTATTATTTGCTTGAAGACGATCTTAAGGACTTGTTGTCTGCCTATGACAACATTAAGGGCGAAGTGGGACAGGCGTTGACGTCTCTGGAGAGTGAACTGGATAAAGAAATTGCCGGCAAGGTTGAAGAACAGCAACCAAAAAGACGAGTAGAAGACGAATACATCAAAGAAGACGCTCCTGTAACAAAGGTGGTAGCTACCATTTTACGTTATGCAGTAGACGGAGGAGCATCGGATATTCATATTGAACCGACGGCAGAAAAGGTACGGGTACGTTTTCGTGTGGATGGTATTTTACAAACTAGTTTGGAGTTACCCAAAAAAGTACAGTCAGCGGTAGTAGCGCGCATTAAAATTCTTTGTTCTATGCGTCTGGATGAGCGTCGAAAGCCTCAAGATGGGCGTTTTTCTGCCACCTTCGATGATCGCAAAATTGACTTTCGTGTATCTACATTCCCAACTAACTATGGTGAGAAAGTGGTAATGCGTATATTAGATAACGAAAAAGGTATTCGTTCTCTAGAAAGTATTGGTATTACTGACTATCATTTAGATACAGTGCGACGCATGATTAACGAACCCTACGGTATCATTTTGATATCTGGTCCAACCGGTTCTGGTAAGACAACTACTCTATATGCCATGTTGGCAGAAGTAGACAAGGCAACAAAAAACGTATTGTCTCTAGAAGATCCGATTGAATACAACATGGACGGGGTATCTCAGTCGCAGGTACGACCTGAAATTGGTTATAGTTTTGCTAACGGTTTACGTACTGCATTACGTCAAGACCCCGACGTAATATTGGTGGGTGAGATCCGCGACAAAGAAACTGCTCACTTGGCAATCCAGGCTGCTTTAACTGGTCACTTGGTACTGTCCACTATTCACACCAACAATGCGATTGGTGTGATTCCTCGTTTGATCGATATGGGTGTTGATCCGTACTTGATTGCTCCGGTTTTGAAATTAGCTATTGCGCAACGTCTTGCTCGTCGTTTATGCCCCCCTGGTAAGCCAGTGCCGGTTGATAGCAGTATGAAGCTGATGTTTGATCAAGAGTTTGAGAGCTTGCCAGAACAATATCGTGAGCGCATTCCTAAATATGAAAACGTATACCACCCAGAACCATCAGCAGGATGTGCGACCGGTATGAGAGGGCGTATTGCTGTAATGGAAACTTTGGTTATAGATGATGATATACAAAATTTGATTTTGAAATCTGGTTCGGAAGAAGACATTTATAACGTAGCTCGTACCAAGGGCTTTATGAGTTTGAAAGAAGATGCCATTATCAAATCATTGAGCGGTTCAATTCCGTATGAAGAGGTTAATAAATTTGGTTTGAATAAGGATATTGAAGATTTAATGGATGCTACTGAAGTGGCGCCCGAGGTAGAGGCTCCTACTGAACCAGCTCAAGATGATAGTTCTTCTGAAAAGATCCCTAAAGAGCCAGCTAAAACACAGGCGGCACCCGAGGAGCCACTTGCTGGAGGTAGTATTGATATTTCAAATGCTTAATTTACTAAATTTATACCCACTATCTTTATAAATGTGAGGTGCTAACTGCTATAATTATCAGGTATGAGGGTTTTGCTAATAGATGATGATGACTTCTTGCGAGATTTATACGTAACGAAGTTTACAGAACTGGGACACAGGGCAGATAGCGCAGCAGATGCTAAGCAGGCTTTGGTGCAGCTTAAGGAAGCTGATTATGATTTGATCTTGTTAGATTTAATCATGCCAGGCATGTCTGGTCTGGAGCTCTTGGCAGAAATGAATAAGGAGGGTCTTAAAAAGAAATCCAAGGTAGTGATATTATCAAACCAAGGTGCAGCAGATGATCAAACAAATGCTAAAGCAGCTGGCGCGGACGGTTACTTTGTTAAAGCAGAGTCCATCCCAAGTGATGTGGTTAAAACAGCAGAGTCAATAATTAAAGGTTAAGTAAGTAAACTATGGCAGCAGTAGATTACAAAAGAGAACTAGATGATCTAATCAGTCTAATTAAATCAGAGAAAGGGTCTGATATTCACTTGTCTGTCGGTGTACATCCGGTCTTACGTGCCAGTCGTGAACTTATTCCATTAGTTAAGAAGCCAGTTTTGACTAATGATGACGTGCTTGGTTTTTGTCAGGTTCTGATACCAGAAAACAAAAAGGAAGACTTTGCTGTCCGTAAGGAGGTGGACTTCTCCTACGCTGATGCTAGCGGTACGCGTTTTCGTTGTAACGCATATTATCAACAAGGTCTGCCGTCCATTGCGATGCGCCACATTCCAAATGAGATCCGTACCTTGGAAGAACTGAATTTGCCGCCGATCCTAGAAAGCTTCACTCAACGTCCGCAGGGTTTCTTCTTGTGTGTGGGTCCAGTAGGTCAAGGAAAGTCAACTACTTTAGCTGCCATGATCCAACTGATTAACCGCAGTCGTGCCGATCATATCGTAACCATTGAAGACCCGATTGAGTATGTTTATACTCCAGACAAAGCTCTAATCGAGCAACGTGAAGTCGGTATCGATACCGAGAGTTTCTCATCTGGTTTGAACGCTGTTTTCCGTCAAGATATTGACTCCATTTTGGTAGGTGAAATGCGTAATCCTGATACCATCTCTACTGCCGTTACTGCGGCAGAGACCGGCCATTTGGTGTTCTCAACCGTGCATACCAATGATGCTGCACAGACGATCGATCGTATTATCGACAGTTTTGCTGCAGCTCAACAAGATCAGATTCGCGTCCAACTAGCTGGTTCTTTGATCGGTATTTTCTCACAACGTTTGGTGCCACGTATTCAAGGTGGTGTCATTCCTACCTATGAGTTACTTATTAATAACAATGCGGTTGCGAACCTTATCCGTGAACGCCGTACTCACGAAATTCAGACCGTGATCGAAACTGGTCTGGAACACGGTATGATAGATATGAACCGCTCATTGGTTGATCTGGTCAAGAAGGGGGAAATTACGGTAGAGAATGCTTTTGCTTATTCTATTAACCCTAAAGCACTAGAACGCCTGATCTAATAAATTGAAGATCCATTATGTTGTTTTCTTACAAAGCCATAGATCAAAATAATGTTAAACGCGAAGGTACCGTAGAGGCGGGCAGTGTTGATTCTGCTATCGCCGCTGTACAGAAGCGCGGCTATACAGTGATTTCTATTGACCCGGTTGAGAAAACAAACCAACTGATCAACATGGAGATCACTTGGTTCCAGCGTATTACCAATAAAGAGGTGGTGATTTTGTCCCGCCAGCTGGCCACACTTTTTGATGCTCAAGTTTCGGCATTGCGTATTTTCCGACTATTGGGTAGTGAATCTGATAATCCTCAGTTACGTAATGTTTTGAACGATGTGGCCGATGATTTACAGGCCGGTAGTTCACTTTCACGTGCCTTATCCGCTCACCCTAAAGTGTTCACACCATTTTACGTAAACATGGTTCGCGCTGGAGAAGAGGCAGGTTCGTTGGAAAAATCATTTAATTATCTTGCCGACTATCTTGATCGAACTTATCAAGTTGTTACGAAGGCTCGTAATGCTTTGGTATATCCAGCTTTCGTTATTGGTGTATTTATCTTGGTGATGGGTCTGATGCTGACTATGGTGATTCCGCGCATCAGTCAGATTTTATTAGATTCCGGTCAAGACTTACCGGTTTACACTAAGGTGGTGATTTTCATTTCTAACATAGTCACTAATTACATTGGCTTCTTGTTGTTCTTGTTGGCGATTGGAGGTGTAGTGTTGTGGCGTTTTATGCGAACTCCGGTGGGTAAGAGAGCTTTTGATGAATTTAAAATTTCACTTCCTTACATTGGAGATCTGTATCAAAAACTTTTCTTGACTCGTATTTGTGACAACCTCTCCACCATGCTTTCAAGTGGTATTCCGATGGTGCAGGCGATTGAGGTGACAGCAGAGGTGGTGGATAATGCCGTCTATAAAGAAATTATGAGCAATGTTTTGCTCGAGGTGAAGGGTGGTCGCTCGTTTGCGGATGCAATTTCTGAATACCCAGAAATACCGGGAGTATTGTCACAAATGTCTAAAGTGGGTGAAGAGACTGGTAATCTTTCATCCATCATGAAAACTCTTGCAACCTTCTATATGCGAGAGGTTAACAATGCAGTGGATACTTTGATCGGTTTGATCGAGCCGGTTATGATCGTAATGCTTGGTTTGGGTGTTGGTACTTTACTCGCTTCAGTGTTGATGCCTATCTACAACCTTACTGCCACTATTTAGTGCCAGGACATAAAAAGGGCGGCGCAAAGCGCCGCCCTTTTTATGTCCTTAGCTTCTTATCCACACAACACTGATGAGTTAGTGACAATACAGTTATAAAATAAGAGTATCCACAAAGGTGGAATCTCCTCGAGGCAGACAGCTGGTGTCTTGACGGGTATTAAAAACTTAAAAGTAACATGATGATCAAAGATACATTTAAACGAGGTTTTACCTTGATCGAACTCTTGGTTGTAATCGCCATCATCGGTATTTTGGCTTCAGTGGTGTTGGCATCATTGAACTCAGCCCGTGACAAAGGTGCAGACGCAGCCATTAAATCAAGTCTAAACAACGCACGCGCACAAGCAGAGTTGTACTACGATGATAATAGTAACTCATACGCCAGTGTGTGTACTGGTACAGGTGGTCTTTCTACCTTCACCACAGGTGCGGCAAATGCTGGTTCTGCTGCTACCGACTGTGACGATAGTGCTACTGCCTGGGCAGCTGAAGCACAGCTTAAGTCAGACACCTCACTGTATTACTGTGTAGACTCAACTGGTGCAGCTACCACAACTGGTTCTTCCAAGGGTGGTACAGCTACCGCTTGTTAACACATCCTATGTGTTATAACAAAACACCCCGCAGATGCGGGGTGTTTTGTTATACTTATGGGCAATGTTACCGATTTGGTTTTATGTTTCCGTAGCTGCAATATTTGGTTTGATTATTGGTAGTTTTTTAAACGTAGTGATTTATCGCCTACATACTGGCAAATCACTCAATGATCGTTCACACTGTTTGTCTTGTGGCACGACTCTGCGTTGGTATGAATTAGTGCCAGTATTTTCTTATATATTTTTACGCGGACGTTGTAGTAATTGCCATTCTTTTATTCCTTGGCGTTACACGTTGGTGGAATTATTAACCTCGACATTGTTTGTGTTGGCTTACTTGAAGTTTGTTGACTTACCGATGCTTATTATTTTGTGCCTGTTTTTATCAGTTCTTGTGGTGGGTGCTGTTTACGATCTGTACCACATGATTATTCCCGATGAGGTTTCGTTTGCTACTACAGTATTGGCTTTTGTTTTGTTGTTTTACCAGTCATGGCACGGTAGTGGCTGGGGCTTACTTTGGGAGGGTTTGCTGGGGTCAGTCGTCGCCTTCTTGTTCTTTTTTGGTCTATGGTTCATGTCCCATGGAAAATGGTTGGGCTTTGGCGATGCGAAGCTTGCAGTTGGGTTGGGTGCATTGGTCGGTTTGGGTGGTGTTTTCTCATTGCTAGTATTTTCTTTTTGGATTGGTGCCGTCTTGAGCCTACTTTTCATTACTCTGGAAAGAATCACTCTACACATTAACCGACGTTTTAAGTCTAGACCACGTGTTAGAATGAAAAGTGAAATTCCATTTGCACCTTTTTTAATTTTAGCTTTTCTACTGGTCTATTTTACTGATTGGCGGGTCCTGGATATTTTCACTGAACTGGTGTCGAGGTTTGTTTAGTTAAATCACTATGCAAAAAGCATCATCTCGTTACAGAAAACTCAAAACACTTCTTGCTGAAAAAGAACGCGGTTTTTCTATTTTAGAAGTACTGGTGACAGCGGCGATTATTGGTATCATTACAGGTATTATTGCTTTTAACTACGGTTCGTTTAACAATTCAATCTTGTTAAAGAATCAAGCTTTTCAAGTAGCACTTGATTTGCGCGAAATGCAAACTCGGGCCCTGTCTTCTTACGGGGACAGCTCTACTTTTCGTAATCCTTATGGGGTGTATTTTTCTACTGGTGCTAGCAATCAATATATTTTATTCATTGATGATGGCGATGGAGTGTTTGAGATAGGGGAGGAACTAGAGGTTCGCAATTTAGACAGTCGTTTCCTGATAGATGCGTTATGTAACGGTAGTGACTGTACTCTCTCTGATTTGTCTGTAACTTTTGTACGACCTAACTTTGATGCTGTCATGATGTCAGGTGTCAGTAATGTCGCAAGTGGAGAAGTGCAACTAATTAGTATCACGGGCAATGATGCTACACGCTCGGTCATGATTAATGCAACTGGACAAATAACAGTCGAGTAAATATGCAGATATTTAATTTTACAAAAAAGAATAAGGTAAAAACACAGAACGGATTTACTCTTATCGAGCTCCTTGTTTCCATGTCTCTGTTTATTGTTGTGTTAACTATGGGTATTGGAAGTTTGTTGGTTTTAATTAACGCTAATTCCAAGGCACAGAACGCCCAGTCCGCAATAAGTAATGTACAATTTGCGATGGACAGCATGGCGCGTGAAATTCGTACTGGAGTCGGATATTATTGCACCACCAACAGTGGTCTCTCTTTTGGTAATTACGGACAAAATACGGTATTAGATTGTGCCAACGGAAGCGGAACTGTTCTGTCCATTGTGGAGGGTGGAGAGAGTTTGACTAGTGGTGGTGCCAATAAGCGTATTACTTTCCGTTACAATTCTAGTGAACAGTCTATCGAAAGAAAGATTGGTAACGGATCTTGGGTACGCTTGACCGATCCTGCGGTTAACATTACTGAAATGAAGTTTAACGTGTTAAATACCACAAGTAAGGATGGAGGGAATAATTATCAGCCGACTGCTTCTATCTACATTCAGGGACAGGTGGATGGAAAGGATTTAACTGACGTTACTTTTGATCTACAAACAACCGTAACTAGACGAGTATTAGACCTATAGCCTATGAACATGTTTACAAGAAAACAAAATAATAAACATCAAGGCGGCTATTCTTTGGTTGAGGTTTTGGTTGCTATTACAGTATTACTGGTAGCTTTGGTTGGTCCGTTAACTATTGCACAAACTGGTATCAAGCGTTCTGCTTTCTCACGTGAACAAACGGTCGCAGTGTTCTTGGCGCAAGAGGGAACAGAGGCAATAGTAAAGTTACGCGAAGATGCGGCAATTAACGCCAGCGCCTATGATAACTTAAGCCAAGTTTGGGGTGATCTATCTAGTTTATCTACACTATGTCCATCAAGTGGCAGTGATAGTTGTGGAGTTACGGTGGGTGATGATGGTACTGTGAGTGTGTACCAATGTAGTGGCACTAATTGTAATATGGAATACAACCAAGCTTGGGCGGTTCCTTACAAGCAAGGTGGCGTCTCAGGGGATGCTACTAACTATACACGTGAGCTTAAGATTGATGTAGATAATGCTTATGCGCATGTCACTTCTGTCGTCAGTTGGGGCGAAGATGCAAATGAGCAGGTTAGCATGAACACTTACGTATACAATGTTTATTATGAAAGATAAACTCAACACAACAAAAAAATCTGATGGTTTTGCCCTATTAATTACACTTGTAGTTGTTAGTGTTGTTTTGGCTATTGGTCTGTCCTTGTTGTTTGTTACTACCAAACAATATCTATTAGCCATCACAGCTAATGAGTCAGAAAAGGCTTTCCAGGCAGCCCAGGTGGGCTTGGAGTGTATGCGCTATCATCGAGCGAGTGCAAGTACTCGCAGTGATTTATTACGTGAAGGTGGCACTTGGCCTCCGTCTTTGAATTGTGCAGGAGTCGCACCAAATGTAGGCGATACAGAAGCCTCGACAATTTACAGTAATAACAATCGTTTCTTATATAAATATATATATACTTACACTTTTGGAGATAATCAATGTGCTGAAGTAAGTATGTATGTGGCTGATCTACGGGATGCGTCCAGTGATTTAAGCTACACACTTACTGGAGAAGGATTAGATAGTGTTGAATGTTCAGCGAATACGGTATGTACAGCTATTTTTGCTCGTGGCTACAACCGAGAATGTGATGATTTGGATTCTATATACACTATTCAACGCGAAATCACCATCCAGTATTAGATAAACAAGGAGCAGCGAAGCTGCGACTATGTTTATCTTAGTGACCTAATTTTTAAAGAGCGATAGCGACTATAAAAATGGAAATACTCTTGTAGTGCA
>JBNLFP010000014.1:0-3289 GCA_050305595.1 Minisyncoccia bacterium | reverse complement strand
CTACCAAGGACAAGACTGTAATTGTTGGTGGGGCTGGTGATAAAAGTGCTATCGATGAACGAGTAGCTACACTAAAGACTCAGCATGATGCTGAAAGTTCTAGCTACACCAAAATGGATATCGGCAAGCGCATGGCTAAGTTGGCAGGTGGTGTAGCTGTGATTAAGGTAGGTGCGGCTACGGAGACAGAGATGAAATACCTTAAGGACAAGATCGAAGATGCTGTGAGCGCTACTCGGTCAGCGATTGAAGAGGGAATTGTGCCGGGTGGTGGTACTTCATTAGCCCGAGCCTCAGCTATTGTGGCAGAAAAAATGTCTGAGAAATCAGATCTCGGTAGTGAGGAGTTGGTTGGCTACAGTATCGTATTGAAAGCTCTAGAAATGCCGCTAAAGCAAATTGCAGATAACACAGGGAAGATTGATGGTGCTGTGGTGGTACAGAAGATTAAAGAGATGAAAGGTAACGCTGGTTACGATGCTGCCAAGGGCGAGTTTGTAGAGGATATGGTGGCCGCCGGCATTATCGATCCAGTTAAGGTAGAGCGTGCTGGTGTAGAGAACGCTGTTTCAGCCGCTGCTATCCTACTTACCTCAGAAGCCGCTGTGGCTGACGAGCCAGAAGATGATAAGCCTTCCATGCCCGATATGAGCGGTATGGGTGGCATGGGAATGATGTAACAAAAATTAAGCGACTACTTCGTTGAACTACAAAAATGACCCTTGCTGGGCAATCTCGCCCTACTTGGGTCATTTTTCTTGTTCGCCTTGCATTCATCTTAATTTTGGCTACATCATGAAAAAGCGGCGCCCGGGCGCCGCTTTACGTATTTTTACCTCAATCCGGAGCTGTGATTTGCTTTGCTCCATCAGCAGCCTGTTGAGTCCGGTCGCAGTTTTCTTTGGTAGAATTTTCACGACTGGGGAATTGGGGCCAGTTGTCTAATTTAGGCCACCGATCCTCGGGCTTTTTACTGAGCAGGAATAAACACTCTTTGCTCAGCTTAATGCCTGTGCGCAATTTGTGGGTATTTTCTGTCATTCACCTGTCCTTTCTGTAGTCATTATATAACAAAGGTCGGCGCGAGTTATCTAGAAATTAGGAAGGTGTTAACCGACGATGATTTTGAAAATGCTCTTGTAGTGCCTAGGCCTTTTTTCTTGTATAATTAAACTATTGTTAATAGCTAAACAGTGTTATTTATGAACGTTCTCACTATTCTGATTTTAATTGCCATCGTAGTTGGTTTGTGGCTTGTATTCACTTACAACGCCTTTGTTAAGCTGACTCAGCGTGCGAAAGAGGCTTGGGCTGATATTGACGTGCAGCTGAAGCGCCGTTACGACCTTATTCCTAACTTAGTAGAAAGTGTTAAAGGTTATGTATCACATGAGCGCGGTACTCTAGACGCTGTTACCGAAGCGCGTGCCAAGGCTACTCAAGTACACGTTGATCCAACTAATATTACTCCAGAACAAATCAAGGCCATGGCTGAAGCCGAGGGAGCTTTGACAGCTTCTCTGGGTAAGCTGCTTGCAGTAGCAGAAAATTATCCTGACCTAAAAGCCAGTCAAAACTTTGTTGAGTTACAACGAGAGATCACTGACACTGAAAACAAAATTCAAGCAGCTCGTCGTTTCTACAACGGCAACGTACGTGATTTGGCTATCAAGTTACAATCATTTCCTTCAAACTTTGTGGGTAATATGTTTGGCTTCCAGGAGCGTGAATACTTTGAACTTGGCGAGAACGAATCAGCCGCTCGTGAGCCAGTGAAAGTACAATTCTAAATTACTATGTTAGAAAGCATAACTGACTTAAAAACCTTTCTAACCGACAAAACTGAAGAAGCTTCCACCCACGAAAACTGGATGATTAAGGGTTATAAGCTCAATCCCGAAATAGTTGGTTCAGAGGGATATATTCTTGAGGGTCTTCACCAAATGAGCTCAGATGACATTGATGCTCTGCGAGACACTTTGTGTGTAAAGGGAGAACCAGAAAAACACACTATCTTCTTGGTGGTTAATTTGGACAAAAGCGATAAGTCTGCGGAAGAATTAGCTTTATCGGCCTTACGATGGCAGTCATTTATTGAGCACGATGCCATATTAATGATCTCTGGTTCGGACGATCGGGTAATAGAAGCCGAAAAACAACTACGTGACACTGCTGTATTGAGTAACGATGCTGTGATATTAACCAGACTTGGCTAGTCTGTACTTATGTTCTGGCCGGTGGTAGATTACCTTCAGGAAAGGAGGTGAGTCATGACTGAGAAAATACTCACCAAGGCTGTACTTGGTTTTGCTTGCAAGCCAGGTAAAGTTTTATTGGCCAGAAAGAAACGCAAGATCGGAAAAGGCTTGTGGAATGGCTATGGTGGGGGTATCGACGAAGGAGAGACTCCAGAAAAAGCCATGGTGCGTGAATTGCAGCAGGAAAGCGGTTTGGTTGTTCAAGAATCAGACTTACTCAAAAGAGCAGTTCTGGACTTCCACAACATCACTAAGTGTGGACATGAATTTGTTTGTCGCATCCATACTTACGTGTTCTATCGGTTTACTGGACACGAACATGCGACAGATGAGATGGGTCACCCAAGGTGGTTTCCCTGGCAAAATCTCCCAGTGTGCGAGATGATGCCTGCTGACAGAGTGTGGTTACCTGTACTCTTTACCGGTGAACTTTTTTACGCGGAAGCCTGGTATGGTCCCGGTCAGAAGACACTTCGTAAAAGTGTTAAAATAGATTGGTGGCGGGAAGACTTGGAGTAAGGCGGATATCAATATCCGCCTTTTCTGTTAATATTTAAATACAAAGCCAACAATTTTACATGAAAAAACTTTTCATCCTACTCACCATATTCCTCTTGCCCACATTGGCTAAGGCAGAAGTGATACATTCATTTACTTCTGATATTACTTTGTCACAAGACGGCTCTTTTACCGTTTCTGAAACCATCCAGTATGACTATGAAGGAACAGAGCGTCATGGGATATTTCGACAAATACCAATTTCTCATCTTCAACCAAGTGAACGCAGATTTCATGAACGCAATATAGATATTGCTATAGAGTCTGTAACACAAGATGGAGCCATAGTACCGTATCAAATTAGTTACGATCTTGGTGAAATGCAGTTAAAGATAGGTGATCCTGACCGCACAATTACTGGTGTTCATACTTATGTAATTACTTATCAGGTACGCGGTGGTCTATCGTACTACGAATCAGGTGAAGCCGAATTGTATTGGAATGTGACAGGTAATGGTTGGGAAGTGCCTATA
>JBNLFP010000013.1:0-2878 GCA_050305595.1 Minisyncoccia bacterium | reverse complement strand
GACTATATTTCGTGTACTATGTAGGGGTTGAGCTCGCACTTTTTTGTAGATATTTACCCTGTCGATAGGGGTATGACAGAAAGCGGGCTTATGTTCATCGTTCAAAAAGAGGAGATTGGAATGTTTTCCATTTGTTCCCCGCCGCGTCCTCAGTCGGATGACCAGAGCCGAAATTATGTAAAAACCATTTCGAACCTCGACGCCGGCGACGCCACCGAACACATCGGCCAGGGCGCGCAATGATCGCTGTCTGCGGTCGCCGAGACTGACCACCTCAACGAATTTCTAAAGCGGTCATTGGCCTTCCAGCTTGCTGGAAGGCCTTTTACTTTTTATAACTCTGCTCTATCTGCCTTGCAGTTTCTCTCTAGTACTTCTATAAGTTTTGCTTGCGCGGCGGGAATGTTTTCTGGCTTCCCTAACCAGGTTTCTTGTACTGGCTTTTCAATACCGCGAGAGAAAGAGAAAGCAAGTTGCCATGGTAGTCCACCACTGGCTTTTTCTATCTTTGTAATAGCATTAAAGTTGGCGGTCACTTGATCAGGCGTTTGACCACCTGAGAGGAATACAACTCCCGGAACATCTGCCGTAACACTGTTTTTTAATGTACGTACTGTAGCCACAGCCACTTCATCTGGGGAGCTTTGGTTAGCAAATTTATCACCAGCCAAGACCATACTTGTTTTTAAAATCACTGCCTTTAAATCAACCTTATATTGAAGCAGAATGGTGAATAGAGTTTTGAGGGTAAGGGTGGTAATTTCTTCAGCTTTTTCTAGGCTGTGATTGCCAGCATAAAGGACCTCTGGTTCAACAATCGGTACAATGTTTGCCTCTTGGCAAAGACGAGCGTATCGAGCTAGTAGAAGACAGTTAAATTTAATAGCGTCGTGAGTCGGTATGCCCTTACCAATAGTAATAACTGCACGCCACTTTGCTGCCCTGGCACCCATAGCGTAATACTCTTTCAATCGTTCGGCTAACCCGTCTAGGCCTTCTGTTACTCTTTCACCTTCGAAACCGTCAAACGGTACGGTACTTTTATCTACTTTAATAATAGGGATAATACCCTTGGCTAACAGGTAGTCCACAAAGAGTGTTCCGTCATCGGTTTGGTTACGGAAAGTTGCGTCATATAAAATGATGCCATTAACGTAGTTTTCAATTCCCTGTGTTGTGAATAGTAGTTGACGGTATTGCCGGCGAGTTTCTGCTTCAGGTGTAGCACCGATTGCCTCTAGCTGCTTATTCATTGTCTTCATACTTTGGTCAGCAGCCAGAATCCCCTTGCCTGCAGTCATTAATTTTGCTGCGTTTGGGTAGAGTATATTTGTATCCATCTCGTCATTATAGCAACAGGCCGAGCAGCTTCGCTGCTCGGCCTGTTGATTAGCTCGGTAAAATTGCTTATGTGCGAATCTTCCAGCCATTGCTGAATAGATACACAACCAAACCACCTAAACCTACTACCAAACCGCCTATAACTAAAGTTCCTACCAAAGTGTTGGCTTCACTGTAGCCGATCATACTACTGCGGATACCGTCAGCAAAATAGAAGAATGGGTTAAGACGAGTAATGAACGCAGCTGTTTCAGGTAAGAAAGTAATGGAATAGAAGATGCCTCCCAGGTAAGTGAAAGGAGTAATAACGAAGGTGTTAAGTACTTGTAACTGCTCAAAACTTTCAGCCCAGAGTGCAACAAGAATACCTAACATGGCGAATATGGAAGCGATTGCGGCAACATAGATGACGAATCCAAGCGGGTTAACCAAAGTCACTGCTCCGAACAATAGCCCTACAAGCAAAATCAATGAGGCCAACATCAAAGCTCTCATGATTGCGCTCCCTACTAATCCTAATAACATTTCTAAGTAAGAGAATGGGGTGATTAGTATTTCTTCAATCGCACGTGTAAAACGCATAAAGTATAGTGAACTGGAAGCGCTTGCAAACGACGAATTAATCAGCGACATCATCAAGATACCTGGGAAAACAAACGAGATGTATGGCACGCCTGCAAAATTGTCGATTCTGGTTCCGATCACACTACCGAAGACAAAGATGTAGAGTGTAGCAGAGATAACCGGTGCGACCAGTGTTTGAATTACTACCCGTAAAGTACGTTTTACCTCACGGCGCAACATTGTGTAAAGTCCAATCCAATTTATTCCCATACCTATTTGTTGTTAGCTCCTCTAGTAATCTCCAGGTAAGCCTCTTCTACTGACTTACCATCCTTCATAAATTCTTCTTTAGTGCCTTCGGCTACAATTTGGCCATTATTAATTATGGCGATGTCATTACAAAGGTATTGAATTTCTTCCAAGTAATGTGAAGTAAGGATAATAGTCTTACCACGTTCGTTCATTTCTTTTAAGTAGGCCCACAAGTCGTGACGTTGTTCTACGTCCACTCCAGCAGTTGGTTCGTCAAGGATTAATAGGTCTGGAGTATGAACTAGTGCACGGCCTAACATGGCGCGACGTTTTAATCCTCCAGATAGTTGTTGAAATTTTACGTTGCGGTGTTTTTGCAGATCAAATCTTTCGATCAGTTCTTCAATGCGTGATTTTCTCTCATCTCCAGGAATACCATAGTAACCGCCCATATAATCCATTAATTGTTCAGGAGTACCAAAAATGTCCACGTTAAACTCTTGGGGTGATAGTCCTACCTTGGTACGTGCTTTTCGATAATCTTTCACCACGTCTACTCCATCGACAAGGATTTGTCCGCTGGTTGGTTGGGCTATACCAGTAATACAGTGAATGGTAGTACTTTTACCAGCACCGTTTGGTCCCAAGAGACCAAAGAACGCTCCTTTAGGGATTGATAATGAAATATCATTAACGGCAGTTTTGCTGCCGTATTTTTTAA
>JBNLFP010000012.1:0-6058 GCA_050305595.1 Minisyncoccia bacterium | reverse complement strand
AATCAGAAGTATCTGGATAAAGAGCACATGGACAGGCTCGCCCAGAACTGCGTGAAGGATATCGAGGCCGGTCCTGTGCCGGTAACTCATGACGAAACCAAATAACACAAACGGCGGCCTACGGCCGCCGTCGTTTCGTTTAGTAGCTCTTTAAGCGTCTGGCCCTAAAACTAAGGAGTAGCGCAGCTGCGACTATAGTTTTAGTGTGTCAGGAGATGCTGGATTCGACCTACCCAAGGAGAATCCAGTATATGAAGTCATACGTCTAGTATGACTTCAGTCTCCTGGCCTTCTCGTGTTGGCGAATTTTCTCTAGCGCTTTGGCTTCAATTTGACGGATACGTTCACGAGTTACACCGAACTCTGCACCTACCTCTTCCAGGGTGTGGTAAGTACCATCGATTAAACCATGACGCATTTCAAGGATTTTACGCTCTTTGTCAGAAAGAGTATCTAAAATTTCTAGAATCTGGTCTGTTAAAATACTATGTGCCACCTCTTGGTCAGGTGAAGTTACCTTGTCGTCAGCTATAAAGTCTGACAAACGAGAACGGTCGTCGTCATCACCAACCGGTAGTTCAAGTGAAATAGTATCCTGACTGATTTTTTCAATTTGATACACTTTTTCTACCTCAACTCCCATTTCAGTAGCAATTTCTTCTGGCATAGGATCGCGACCCAAATCTTGAGCTAGACGACGTGATACTTGCTTGTATTTAGCCATGGTTTCCACCATGTGTACCGGAATACGAATAGTGCGTGATTGATCAGCTAAAGCACGAGTGATGGCTTGGCGAATCCACCAAGTAGCATAGGTAGAGAATTTAAATCCTTTGGTAAAGTCAAATTTGTCTACAGCTTTAAATAGACCTAAGTTACCTTCTTGAATCAAGTCCAGTAGAGTAAGGTCTGGTGAACGCCCAACGTACTTCTTGGCGATAGATACTACCAGACGTAGGTTGGCACGTGCTAACAAGTTACGAGCTTCTTCATCACCATCATCAATACGTTTGGCTAAAGTACGCTCTTCTTGGGCAGTGAGCAGTGGGTACTGTCCAATTTCACGTAAGTACATCTGAATAGAGTCGTAGTTTGAATCACCACGGCGATATGCGTTCTTTTGGGCTAATAATTCTTCACCTTCATCAGCACCCAAGAGACCACCACTTTGTAGTACATCAATATTGGCCGTTCCAAAACGGTCATACATTTCATCTAGAAAAGGGATGTCCTTTTCTATAGCTGGGAACAGCTTAAGTATGTCATCGTAGGTTACGTAACCTCGATCACGGCCCATCTGCATTAGCTCATCAGCTTTTGCTTCTTTTTCTAATTGCGCTTTGGTCAGCTTTTTAGGGGTTTTCTTCACCGCCTTTTTAGCAACCTTTTTCTTAGTAGTAGTTTTCTTTTTGGCTGCTTTTTTAGCAGTCTTTTTAACAACTTTTTTCTTCGTTGCTTTCTTTACAGCTTTTTTAACTGTCTTCTTTGCGCTCTTTTTGGCAGATGTTTTCTTTGCCGCGGCTCGCTTTGGAGCTTTCTTGGCCACTTTTTTTGCTGCCTTTTTTACGGTCTTTTTAGCCGTCTTTTTTGTTGTCTTCCTGGTTGTCGTCTTTTTCTTTGCAACCATAGCAATGACTGACACTATACAGTAAAAACCAAAAAAGACAATGTTAGAAATGCAGTCTTAGACGGCGAATTCTTTTCGTAATTTTTCTAGTTCGGCCAGCTTTTCTGCCGCAATTTTTTCATCACCCGCTTGCTCTGCTGCTACTAATTCAGCTTTGGTGATGGCTACTTTTTCGCGTAAAACTACGCTCTGTAGTTGTTTGAGCTTATCTTCCCATTCTTCTCGTACATACATTGGTTTATGGTCTGCAATGTACTGTTCTAATTTAAAGGTAAGCTCACTTATTTTATTTGCGGGCATACCAGATCGAATTTCAGTGGTTGTTTTTCCTGTTAGCTCAGCAAATTGCTCACCAAGTAAGTGCTTTTCTGCAATCGGCAGTAAATCATCCATGATAGCCAGATAGTGGATTAAGCCGATCTTGCGAGCTTGTGGGTCTCTGGTATTTTCTTCAACTTTTTTCTCCACAGCTGTGTCAGGTTGCTTGATATCAGCTGCGGCCTTATCTTCCAATCTCAACACTTCTAGTCGGATCGCGTCGGCCGTAGTGTTAATAGATTCTGCAATTAAGGATATAAAATGCTCGCGCTCAATATGACTATCGAGGTGTAATACATAAGGCAAAATTTCATCCCGTACTCGTAATTTTTGTCGTCGCTCATCAACTGCTTCTTCTTTGACTATTGATAACAAAAATTCAATCACATGCGTAGCGTGACCAATAGTTTGTTTCAATAGTTGTGGGTTATCTTTTACTAAATCAGCCGGATCCTTCCCTTCTTGTATGCGAGCTACTTTTAGATCTATTCCGCGTCCAAGCATCAACTCCGCTGCCCTTTTAACGGCTGAAATTCCTGCTCTATCGGCATCTAAGGCTAAAACCACTCTATTGGACAAACGCTGCAATAAACCGGCGTGATGAGCCGTTAAAGCCGTTCCAGATACGGCTACGGTATTGTTGTAGCCGGCTTGGTGAGAGAGAACTACATCGAATTGTCCTTCTACCACTAGAGAAAAATCTAGTTTGTGTATGCCGTGTTTTGCTTTGTCATAACCAAAGAGAATCTCTGACTTATTAAATAACATTGTCTCTGGGCTATTAACATACTTAGGAGCTTTGTCATCTTTCTTTAAAAGACGACCAGAAAATGCCACCACTCGACCACTTGGATCGAAGATCGGGAACATGATGCGATCACGAAAGACATCGTAGGGCTGTTTGCCCCCATCGGCACTTTTGACTAGGCCAGCTTGTAGTAAGACTTTATCCTCGTAACCTTTTTTATTTAGATATTCTTTAAGTTGTCGCCAGTCATCTGGAGCGTAACCAATACGCCACTTAGAAATAGTTTCGTCTTTGGTGCCACGGTCTTTAAGATAACCCTTCGCATTTTCTTCTTTAGTGAGTTGGGCTTCAAAAAAGCGGGTGGCTTCTTCTAAGACCTGGTAAAGAGTATCGCGTTCGTCGCGTTTTTTTGGGTCTTCAGGCACCAATTCAATTCCTGCTTTGTCTGCCAAAATCTTTAAAGCACCCTTGAAGTCAACCCCTTCCATTTTTTCGATAAAGGTAAAGATGTCACCACCTTGAGAAGAGGAGAAACAGTAGTACATGCCGCGTTCAGGAGAAACATAGAATGAGGGAGTTTTTTCGGAGGTAAACGGTGATTTACCCTTCATATTCTTGCCGGCTTTGTGTAGCTCCACGTACGGCGAAATAACATCCACAATACTGACTCGTTCTTTAATTTGTTGGACTGTATCTCCCGTAGCCATAATTGACCCTATTGTACCCGAACTAGCTAATTTTGATAGATTATGATTATATGGGCGGGGTTTTGTGAATGGAAAGGTAAAAAATGTCGCAAACAACCTTCGTCTTGTTAGTAGCTGGCACAATCTCGTTACTGATAGTGGTTTTTTTTAATAAGGTGCTAGAAAAAGAAGACTTAGTAGGAATAACAGTTGTTGCACCAGTTTTGCTGATATTTTTTTCACTAGTCTTTCTACCAGATGAAGTGGACTCTATCCTTAATTGGCTCCTGACCATATTTTAGTCAGGAGCTTTGTTTTATGTAAAGAAAAGACCGGGAGCTTACGCCCGGCCTTTTCTAATGGAGTTTTTGTTAGTTAGTTTACTCAGCTAGCTCTTTGATCATCTTGTTCTTGTTAGAGCCCTTAAAGCCAGTTCCGGCTGGGATCAAACGACCGATAATCACGTTTTCCATCAAACCAGCAAGATTGTCCTTACTTCCCTTCACAGCCGCATTGATCAGGATACGAGTAGTATTCTGGAATGATGCAGCTGATAGGAATGACTTGCGAGAAAGTGAAGTCTCAGTGATACCAAGAATCAAACGATCAGCCTTAGCAACTTCCTTGCCAGCAGCCTTCATTTCTTCATTGGTAGAAACAAAGATCCATTCTTCTACAACTTCACCGATAGTAAAGTGTGTATCACCACTATTAGTGATCTTTACACGACTCATCATTTGCTTAACAATCAACTCGATGTGCTTACGAGCAATGGTCACACCTTGTAGCTCGTAGATCTTGTTGATCTCGGAAATAATGTAGTCCTGAGTCATTTCACGAGTACCGTACTTGAACAAGTCAGGCAAGTGAGCAGAACCGTCAGTCATCAGTTGTCCTGCTTGCACTTCGTCACCAACAGATACGGTAGTAACACGGCGGTAACTTACGTCGTATTCCATTACATCGCTAGTCTTCTTAGCGTGTTTAGCTCCCTTTTCAGGAGTAACCACGATTACCTTCTCCTTACCTTCACGGCGGATTTCAGTCACGATACCAGGAGTTTTAGAGATGACAGCTGGGATCTTAGGCTGACGTTTTTCAAATACCTCTTCCACACGAGGAAGACCCTGCGTCACGTCACCGCCAACTGAAGCGGCACCACCGGCGTGCTTAGTGTTCATAGTAAGCTGTGTACCTGGCTCACCAATCGCTTGAGCGGCTACGGTACCTACAGCTTCACCGATGTCTACCAACTGATTAGTGGTAAGGTCGTGACCGTAACACTTCTGACACACACCACGCAAAGTCGCACAAGTCATTGGTGAACGCACTACCACTGATTCACAAGTTGTGTCTTCAATAGCAATTGCATCACGACGGCTAAGTAGGTGACCCTTAGGGAATAGTACGTTGCCCTTTTTGTCTACAGCGTCCTCGGCTAGTACGCGGCCTTTGATAGCCTTAGAGAAGGCAATCTCGATACCAGAAGCAGAGATGCGGCTGATTAGAGTTCCTTGCTTTGTCTTACAATTTTCCTCAGTTACGATAGCGTCTTGTGCTACTACGAAGAGACGACGAGTTAGGTAACCAGCCTTCGCGGTTTGAAGCGCGGTGTCAGCTAGACCCTTACGTGAACCGTGAGTGGTAATGAAGTACTCAATCGGAGTCAAACCTTCCTTCATAGAAGATAGAACCGGGAACTCAAGTGTCTCACCGCGAGTGTTGATGATAAGACCTTTCATACCGGCCATCTGACCGATTTGACCAAGAGAACCACGAGCACCTGACTTCCACATTTCGTATGAAGAGCCATTTTCATCTAGAGTTTCCGGTAGGATGCTTTCTAATTCACTCTTAGCTCCGTGCCAAATCTCAATTATCATGCGACGACGCTCTTCGTGTGAGATAAGACCTTCGTTAAAGTGCTCAATTACGTTACGTTCTGTTTCGCGCGCTTTATCTAGAATGGCTTTCTTTTGTTCTGGGACAATAACCTCATCGATACCCCAAGTAGTGCCGGACATTGTTGCGTACTTGAAACCAAACTTCTTTAACTTGTCTACGATTGGAGGTACAGCATCAGAACCACGATCATCAATAATATCGATAATAATATTGAATAGTGTCTTTTGTACGATCACATCATTGATGAAGTCATGATCACTTGGAAGTACACTGTTGAATAGTAGACGACCAACAGTAGTCTCGAATATTTGCTCCTCAAATTGAGCGTACTTAGGAGTATCGGTTGCTAACACCTTTACCTTCGCCCGGAAGTCGATTACACCGTAGTCGTAAGCGTTAATTGCATCGTTTGGTGAGGCAAAGAATTTTCCTTCTCCCTTGGCACCTTCAACAATCTTAGTCATCCAGTAAGCACCAAGTGCCATATCAAGCAGTTTCTCAGATACAACCGGCTCAGATGAACCCGGCTTCAAGATGTTTTTATTCGCTGAGATAATTTCCTTAGCTTCTTTCTGTGCTTCTACAGAAAGAGGTACGTGAACCGCCATCTGGTCACCGTCGAAGTCGGCATTGAATGCGCGACAAACAAGTGGGTGAACTTGGATGGCATTACCTTCAATCAGTACTGGACGGAAAGCCTGAATACCTTGACGGTGAAGTGTCGGAGCACGGTTTAGAAGTACGTGCTTATCACGAATCACATCTTCTAGAATT
>JBNLFP010000011.1:0-3389 GCA_050305595.1 Minisyncoccia bacterium | reverse complement strand
TATTAGAGCAAAGTTTTTAGTTACTTCCCCACCAAAGAAATATAGCGCAACTAAAGCCAATGCTGTAGTGACAGAAGTGTTAATCGAACGCAACAGAGTTTCATTAACAGACAAACCAACAATCTCTGCAAATGGTTTGTTGAAGGTGTAACTTACCTCTTCACGTTGCATGCCGCCTGTCTCTTTAATGATTTTCTTGTGCTCGGTACGATACTTGATAATGTTTTCACGTACACGGTCAAACACCACAATAGTGTCATTTACGGAATAACCAAGTACAGCCAACAAGGCCATCACGAAGAGTACATCTACTTCAACACCATAGAAATAACCCAACAAAGCCATGAGTCCAGAAGGTACCAAAACATCGTGAGCCAACGCTAAAATGGTAATGGCCCCATAAACAGTTGAGCCCACAGGCCAACGTACGCGCCAAAACACAAGTGACACATATGCAACTATCACAAACAACACGCCTCCCACTGCCCACTTAGCTTTTTCTTTGAGTTCCTGACCAATTACTGGACCAATTGATGTAAAACGAGTCACTTCGGCTTCTTGGCCCACCATCAGCATCACTTCTTCCACCGCAACCCTTTCGTCATCTGTCAGATCACGAGTTCGCAAAATGTAACCGTCACGGCCTGCTTCATCAGTTGCACTACGTAATGAATACCCACCCAGATTCAACTCTGAAAGCGAATTTTCGATTGTAGCCACATCTGGTTTATCTCCGTAAACAACCTGCATTAGAGAACCGCCAGTAAAATCTATTCCTGGCTTTAATCCTAAACCAAATACTAACCCTAGAGAAATCAGGATTATGACGGAGCCAACGGCAATCAATAATTTTCTGTATTCAATAATTTTCATATTTATTTCAAACCTGATTCGTACAACTTGCCTAGTCGACCTTCGTCTCGTTTTGCATTCGGCAGCGCCAACAACAATGTTCGTGTCACAAATAACGCAGAAAACATTGACGCCAACACGCCAATACCAAACACTAGAGCAAACCCTTTAACCATTGAAGTACCGAACCAGAACAAAATAATGGCTGACAAAAGGCTAGTGACATTGCCGTCACGAATCGCTCCCCAAGCTCTAGTAAAGCCAGTAGAAGCTGACTCGTGAGCATCTTTTCCGTTACGATATTCTTCTTTCATTCGCTCAAATACCAAAACATTGGCATCCACAGCCATACCGATCGTTAAAATAAACCCTGCTAAACCGGCCGCAGTCAATACAACCGGTACTAGCTGGAAAAGTGCCAACATTGCTGCAGCGTAAAAAGCCAAAGATATAACTGCTACCAAGCCTGGTAAACGGTACCATACGATCATAAACAGCATCACTAAACCAAAACCAATCATGCCTGCGGTTACACCTTTTTGTAACACCTCACTGCCCAATGTTGAACCAACGGTTTCAGTACTAACCAGACTAATCGGTACTGGCAAAGCACCAAAGTTTAGGTTTTCTACTAGACCACGAGCTTCTTCAGGTGTGAAATTGCCAGAAATAACAGCAGTACCACCAGAGATTTTTTCATTGATCACCGGACTGGAAATGATTGTACCGTCCAAGAAGATGGCCAACTGTTCCCCGACATGTGAACCAGTAATTTCTTCAAACAAGTCAGCGCCTTCGTTATTAAACGTGATGGCTACGATTGGCTCATTAGCCAGACCAGATCCGCCTGATTGTCCCACAAACTCTAACTGCGCACTTTCTAAATAACGTCCGGTTAAACCAGTATCAATATACTGTTCTGGAAATGTTAAATTTACCGAACCATCCGCAGCTGTCGAAGTAGCCAGCTCAAACTCCCCTTCTAGTGCATCTTCGTCAAAAAGTTTAAATTCTAACAAAGGGGTCTTCCCGATCTCATTAACAGCCTCCGAAACGTTGGTTACTCCAGGTAATTCCACTACTAATCGGTGTGTTTTTTGTGCAGCCACAAAACTACTTTCTTCAACCTGGATAATCGGTTCAGACACACCAAATACATTCACACGACGCTCAATCACATCGCGCAACACATTCATTAATTCATCAACCTCCTCCGGGTTGATTGAAGATACATCAGCTTCATACACAAGGTGACTACCTCCAGATAGGTCTAAGCCCAATTTAAAAGGGTATTTTGCCTCTACATTAGTGACATTAGACCACACAAAAAAGGCTACCAATCCACCAAGTACCAGCACGACTAGAGCATAGAAAGCTTGCACCAGTGCCCGATCTTTCGTTCTATCTTTCATAAATCTTAGAGACTCTAATATTCAGCAGTACTATAGCATATCAATGAAGTAGAAAATGACTTTGACATCTTACGTCCAGCCTGTCTACTTTTTATCCTTGAGTAACAAAACCAGATTCCTCAACAAGATTGCGACTGTAACAGGACCAATGCCGCCAGGTACGGGAGTAAAGATTGAACATTTAGGAGCACAGGCAGGATCGGCATCTCCCCGCAACATTCCACCCTCTTCAGAAGTGCCAGCGTCAAACAAGATTACTCCCTCTTTAATTTTATCTGGAATAATTAAACCACTAACACCAGCTCCGGAAATAATAACATCAGCTTCCTGTAAAAATTGTTCTGGATTAATTGTGCTTTTATTAATCACATCTACCTTCGCACCTTGGTTAGTTAACCAAAGCACCGCGGGCCTGCCCACTAATCTACCTTCGCCTATAACCACAACCTTTTTATTTTGAAAATCTACCGCATGCCTCTTGGCAATCTCCGCAACAGCACCAACTACCGGGGGTAAAACCTCTGTATACTCACCATTGTAATGCACCACATCCACATCCTTAGGCATAGGCACGGCCTCTAATACTTTGTCTATATTTACTTGCTCCGGGAACGGTAATTGAACGATTACACCATCAGTGATTCTGGCAGCACACTCTAAAGAAATAAGCACCTCATCGGTTGTCACATCATTGGGTAACTCAACCACATTTACACTGATACCCAAATCCTCTGCTCTACGTTTTTTTAAATTTAAATACTTCTGAGTTTCAAAGTTTGGCGCACAAGTAAGAACAGTCAAACGTGGTTTGTCCTTAAAATTTTTTATTTCTTGGCTGAGTTCTGTGTAAATATCAGCCGCGATTGTTTTACCATCTATCAACATTTTAAAAAGTTTTCTGAAGTTCTTTTATTGCCTCTTTAAAATTAATCTCCGGACGCCAATCTAACAAATCACTGGCTTTTTGTATATCCGCACAGGAATGTCTGACTTCTTGTCGAGCAGGTATATGTATAAACTCACTACCAATCAATTCAGCTAATGATTGTACTGTAATTTGCTTACCACTACCAATATTAAAAACCTCTCCCTTACCTACGCTATCTTGATAAGCTGCTAATAGAA
>JBNLFP010000010.1:0-4533 GCA_050305595.1 Minisyncoccia bacterium | reverse complement strand
CCTAGGACCTTACGGTTAAGAGCCGTCTGCTCTACCAGCTGAGCTATGGGCGGACAGGAGAAAGAAGTCCAATCTACAGTAGCAGGGATGAGTTTACCGTATTGTGGCTATTAAAACAAGACTTTTTTGCCCCAAGTATTAATTGGTGCCGGGAGCGGGACTTGAGTCTTACAGATTCTGTGCGGTGTTTGGATATTTTACTTACTCCTTACGTCGTAAGTAAAATATCTCAAACCACCCTTCAAGTCCCTTGGAAACAGTCTCCCAGACTGTTTGCAACCTAAGCTTTGTAAAGTAAAACAGCGCTCTATGAGTCGCTGTTTCACTAACTGTGCCGGGAGCGGGACTTGAACCCGCACGGCTGTAACGCCCGGGGATTTTAAGTCCCCTATGTCTACCATTCCATCATCCCGGCAAATCCGACCAACATCATAGCAAAAATAGCTTGGTATTGCGACTGCTAAATGATAAAGTACTAAGCACTGATTACACCGGCCAGGTGGCGAAGTGGTAACGCTGAGGTCTGCAAAACCTCCATGCACGGGTTCGATTCCCGTCCTGGCCTCAAAATTGACTCTGGGAAATTTTGGCCTAGGGAATCGAAAAGCTTTTGCGGAAATTCATAAGCCAAGCGAAATGAATTATCCAAAAGGTCTACTGTTCGTGTAACGAAAGATTCCCGTCCTGGCCTCACCAAACAAAACTCCTCGCACTGCGAGGAGTTTTGTTGTTACTGACCATTTATTAAGTCGTCCATTTTTTGACGAGCTCGCTCCCCTCCGTCGATTAGAAAAGTGAGGTTAGGTATGATTTTTAAGTCACTGTGCTTCTTGATGTACTGGCGCAAATGTGAACCAGACCGCTTCATAAATATTAAAGCGTCCTGTTCTTTATCCTCAGGAATAGTAGTGAAATACACTGTCGCATTACGATAGTCAGGTGAAGAAGAGATATGAGTAACGGTAATTAAAGGGTTAGGGTTAGCCTCTACCGACAGGAAAGACGCGACCAGTTCGCGTAACAGTGATTCTATTCTTTGGTGTCTGTCCGACATAATTAAGTTCTATGTAATTACGGTGTCGAAGGCTTCTAGGTAGTCCCCGGCAGCTACTTCAGTCTTGGTTTCAAGTTGCATACCAAACTCCCCTTCAGTAACCTGAGAAACGTCTGATTTTGCTTGTTGGATGTTCTTAATTACACCCTGCCCAATTTCAACGTCACGACGTAACACTTTCACGGTTTGGTTTAACTTAAGTGTTCCCTCATCTACTCGGCCGCCTAGCACGTGAGTATACTTCTGGACACTAAAGTGACGCAGGATCTTGGCTTTACCAGTGGTAACTTGCTCCTGACGTTTAGGTGTGCGATTCTTCAACGCGTTTTCAAGCCACTCAGATAGTTCGTAAATGATATTGAAAGTATCAATCTCGACACCTAGACGTTCCGCAAGGTCTTTAGCTGGACGCTCCACCTTCACGTTGAAGCCAACAATGATTGCATTTTCAGTTGCGCTTACGTTTTGCACATCTGCTACGCTTACGTCTCCGACAGCTGTATCAATTACGCGTACTTGAATACGGTCTGACTGGAATTTGTTTAGTTCATGTAAAATAGCATCGATTGTTCCACTCACATCAGCCTTAATCAAGATTGGTACCGTCGGTAGATCAGTCCGTACCTTGGTGTTATTGGTGTCTGTGGTCGAGCTAGCATTTTCAATTGCCACTTCGGCTTCTTTTTTACTAGCTACGGTATAGAAATCTGCCCCTACTTCAGGAGTGTCACTCCAACCAACGATACCAGCTGGAGCTGAGAGACTAGCTTCTTTAAGTGGACGGCCAGCAAAATCCTCCATGATACGAACTGGAGAGAAAGCTTTACCTGAAACCACAAATGAACCAGACTTCAAGGTTCCGTTTGTAACTATCAAAGTAGCAGTGTTACCACGTTTTTTGTCCAGACGAGTCTCAATTACTTTACCGGTAGCAGAAGCATTTGTGTCACCGGTTAGTTCGGCTAAGTCCGCTGCCAATACAACCATGTCTAGTAAATCTGACACGCCCTCACCAGTCTTGGCAGAGATACCAACCCAAGGAATGTCACCACCCATGCCTTCTATGTAGATTTCATTCTCAATCAAAGAACTTTGAGTTTGTTGAATGTTTGCACCTGGCTTATCAATTTTATTAATAGCCACTACAAACGGAATATCCGCTGCTTTTATGCTTTCGAGAGCTTCTAGGGTTTGCGGCTTAACACCATCTTCAGCTGAAACCACCAAGATAGCTACATCAGCCACATCAGCTCCACGCAGACGCATTTTTTGGAAAGCTTCGTGACCAGGAGTATCAAGGAAGGTGATCGTCTCTTTCGCACCTTCCTTAGTGGTGTGTTCAGCTACATAAGCTGAAAGATGTTGAGTAATACCACCAGCCTCACCTGCCACCACATTACTCTTACGAATGAAGTCGAGTAAGGTTGATTTACCGTGGTCGATATGACCCATAACCACCACCACGGGTGGTCTTTTTATGATGTTTGGTTGTAGGTCGCGAGACTTTGACATAACCGCTACCATATCATAGAGTGTGGTCAAAACCAACTAAAATATGCTCTTCTGGCCCCTTTTTTCTAAGCGACGTATATATCTGGATTATGCTGCTGCGACCCCAGTCCATAAGGATGTATTGCATGCAATGAAACCGTACTGGCAACAAAATTTTGCGAACGCGAGTGCTATTAATAGTGAGGGTGTTGTGGCTGCAGAAGCAGTGGAAGGAGCACGTGAAAAAATCGCCCGTACACTTGGAGTCACTCCTGACGATATTACTTTCACATCTGGGGGAACTGAGAGTAATAACTTAGCCCTGCGAGGTTTTGTGGCTCGATTAGTAAAGGATGGTGTAGATTATCCGGATATTGAAATTGTCACGACGGCGGTTGAGCATCCATCCATATTAGAGACTATTAAAGCTCTAGAGGTAGATGGATGCCGAATCAAGTACGTTCCAGTAGATGAGGATGGGTTGATTAAGATCGAAGAGTTTAAGGGTGCCCTATCCAGCAAGACTCGACTCGTTACTATCGCTTACGCTAATAGCGAAACCGGAGTTGTACAAGATATTGGTAAGTTGAATCGTGTAGTGAAAGCTTTTGCTCGTGAAGAAAAGATATCCATTGTTTTCCATACCGACGCAGCGCAAGCACCGCTCTGGCTACAGTGTCGTCTAGAAAGTCTCGGCGTAGACATGATGACCCTTGATACTGGAAAGTGTGAGGGGCCGAAGGGGTTGGGAGTACTTGTGCATAGACCAACAGTTCGTTTGCTACCAATAATGTTTGGTGGATCACAAGAGGGAGGATTGCGACCAGGAACAGAGCCGACTTCCTTGGTGGTAGGAGCTGCTACAGCGATCAGGTTGGCCGTTGAAGGGAAAGACAGGAGGGTGGAGCGGGTGATAAAAATACGTGATGCGTGGTTGGAAGAATTAGAGCAGATAGATGGCGTAATATTGAATGGTTCACGCACAGAGCGTTTGCCAAATAATGTCAATATTTCAGTACCCGGATTAGATAGTGAATATCTAGTTGTAACCTTGGACGCAGCGGGTATAGCTGCTAGTACACGAAGTGCTTGTAGTGGAGCGGGTGGTGGTTATTCTCATGTAGTTTACGAAATGACTGGAGACAAAGAACGCGCTTCTTCTACTGTTCGTTTTACTCTGGGTTCAAATACTACTTCATCGGACCTTTCTAAAGTGACTAAGGTTTTAAAAGATCACAAAGAACTGATGAAAAGTGTATAGTCGCGTCCCCTCTTCCGACTGGTAAAAAACCTCATTTTATTGCAATATGGATATAAATCATCCGGGTGTTAATTCAGTGTCGATTGAACGAGAAAAGATGATTTTCTGTTTCTAATTTTAATTTTAACGTGCCAAATTTTCACAATTTTACAACCAAAGCCAAGGAAGCGATCCGCAAGGCGCACGAATTGGCTATAGAAAGAGGTCAGAACCACGTTAGTCCAGTACATCTACTAACGGCCTTAGCTATGCAGGATGACAGTACGGTAATTGCGGTACTTGATAGAATGGATGTTGATATCATCTCCTTCACAGACATGTTGTTGGAGGCTCTGGAGGGTCCTGATATTTCCAGCTCAGTTGCCCAATCGTACCAGTTGTATTTAACACCTGAGCTAGCTAAAGCACTTGAGCAATCAGGGAAGATTGCTGAAGAGATAGGAGATTCATACGTAGGTCCGGAACATTTGTTCTTGGCGGCTTTAGAGTTTCCAGGACCAGCTATCGAAGTACTACAACGTTCTGGTGTCGATAAGCGTCGTGTAGTAGCAGAGTTAGAAGCTGTGCGTGAAAATAATGAATCTGATGCTGATCAGCCAAAGAAGAATCGTGCACTTTCTCGCTATACTCGTAATCTCACTGCCCTAGCCGCAGAAAATAAGCTCGATCCTGTCATCGGACGTGATGTTGAGGTGCAGCGTGTAATTCAAATTTTGTCTCGTCGTAC
>JBNLFP010000009.1:0-7936 GCA_050305595.1 Minisyncoccia bacterium | reverse complement strand
CTACCTCAACAGTGTACTGACCAATATTCTTAGCGGTGTCTACAGCATCAACAACTTGAGTAACAGTTGCGCTACCTAGAGCAACGTTAGCACCAGTTGTAACTAGAGTGTGAGCATCAGCAGAAGCTGAACCAGAACGGTCACCAGCAGCTACAGTGTCAGCATTCTCGTCTTCGATCACCCACTTAGCAGTATCTGCTACGTCTGCTGAAGAAACATCAGCGTCGATAGTAGTACCTGAAGAGAATGAACCAGTTGCCTTCTGGAAGTCAACCTTAACTACGAACTCATAAGTCTCACCAGCTTCAAGATCAAGATCAAGATCATTGAACTGGATTTCTCCAGCTGTTGACATGGTTGATGTGATGGTTTCAGAACCTACGCTTTCACCATCCATGAACAATTCAGCAGATGAGATAACACTTGCAAGAAGTGCGTTTGTAGTTGTGGCGTCAACAGTCAACTCGTCAATGTTCATATCTGAATCACCTTCAACGTCGACATCGAATGAGATAAGCTCAATGTTTGTCTTCTTAGTTGTTGAAGATATTTCGATTGTACGTGCAGAGTTAACAGAAGAGTCACCTGAGGATACCTTGAACTCAATGTCAGATGCAGTCGCGAAGTCTTCGAAACTGAATGTACGGTAAGTAGTAAGGTCGCCAGTTGAGGTATCAGTTACGATAGCACCCTGAGCGTCTTCGAAGCGAATGCTGTCAAAGCGTACGCCCCATTCTTCTGCAGTGTCTGTTGAGTCAATGTTAGAAACACCGGAAACAGCTACTACTAGCTCGCCAGTGTCACCGTCACGGATGATAGCATCGCTGTCAACTGAGAAAGTGTTGTAGTAAATACCAGATGAAGACTTTGTGAATTCATCGATATCTTCACGAGCAATCTCCTCGCCATCTAGCCATAGAGAAACCTCTGTAGCGTACTTAGCGATGTTAGTAGCTGAACCACTCTGTTCAGTACCTTGTGCGTGGTCAAGAGTAATCTTAACTGCAGCAAGAGCAACGTCTGAGTTCTCAGGCTTGATTTCAAGACCTGCTACCTCTACATCGTCCTGGTCTTCACCTACCTCCTCATTGTTTAGAGAAGCGATGAACTGAACTTCGTCAAGGTTACCAGCACCACCTTCTAGGTCACCAGAAGCTGATGATCCAGAACCTGAACCTGAACCAGTTGAAGCAGCACATACAGAGTTAGCCTTAGCCATTGTTGATGGACCAAAGTAACCTGTTGGGCTAGTCAAACCTACTGGTACAAGGATGTCAGCACTGTACTTAGTTTGGAACTTAGAAACAGCAGCAGCTGTCAAAGCACCGTAGTAGCTAGATTCGCTACCAGCAGAACCAACACCGGTTGCAGCAACCTGAGTGTCAGCACTCATATTAAGGAACTTCTGCAAGTTCATTACATCAGTACCAGTTGAACCCTGTGAAAGAGAACGGGTGAAAGTGTAAGAACAAGCACCTGCTGAACTAGAACCTGAAAGCTGAGCTTGTAGGGAGTTCACCAGAGCAATAAGCTCTTCCAAGCTCATTGATGAAACATCCTGCGCCTGAGCAGCCGGAGCTACTAGAGAGAATGCCATAGCAACTGCTACGAAAGCTACTGAAAGCTTCGCAGCAATGTTGTTTGTAATAGTCATAATAATAAGACTTGTAATTTTTAGAATTAAACTTCTAAGATTAGTAATATGAATTAATTCATATTATCGAAACAATTGCTGAGGTTGTCTCGAAAATATGCCAGCCGTGCATCGCGATACGCGCCCGGCAGAACAGTGACCATACATATATATGTATCCACCACTACTCTGCCGAGTACGTACCAGCCGGGTATCGACTCCCAAATACACGAGTCCGGTAATAAAGTCAGGGGAAATTCGGTCAAACGGACATAACGGAAAAAACTTCTGAATCACAGAAAAATAAGTGTGTTGCATCTATATTTAATTTTCAAACAACACGTCCTCCACCACATTCTTTATTCCCTAAAGAAAAAGCGTGCCGGAGCACTACGCATACATTATAACTGTCAGCTATGCATTGTACGCGTGAGGCTTGTGGAAAAACCACAGAACCTGGTCAGGTTACGTCAAATTGACCTAATAGTCAATAAAAACGGACCCTTTTTACCTGACAGTGAAGACGCTCCACTACCTCACTTCTTACATCAAAAAAGACCATTAGAAAATAATTAAAGGACGGTGTCAAAGATCAATTAATACTGAGTTTGTCCCATAAAAATCCTTATCCAGCTTGATTGAAACATTTACAGTTCTCATCCGTTTTATTGGACTTAAAGAGACATTTTGTACTCAATTAAAATTGTCCTTCAAGATTATGATCGATTTATTGTCTCTTTATAAAACGATTTAAATCAAGGAATATTTTGACCAACGTCTTTCTCCCCGTCTTTTAACAATATTGTCCTCTATCATGGCATTAATTTCTCTCTGAATTGTCTTTGAACTTATGTCGGTAATTATGTCAGCAATGTCTTTAATAGAGGCCTCGCCCTTGGCTGATAAGATGACCTTGATACGCTCACGCCGGTCGGTTGCGTCTGAAGTATTATTTGCTGACTCAGAAAAGGTTTGTCTGGGTGTACTTTCCCTCCTTGGAGCGGCGGGTTTGTCACTATGGCTAACTTTGTAATCAAAATCATCAAAAGCGCTAGTTTGGGTCAGATATTTATTCAGTCCCCTCAACACCCCATCAATCTCACCCGTTAGTACATTCAACACCTCCGGAGACAGTAACCCTGTGGTGGCAGCTACACGTAACTTACTATTGAGTGATATCAAAGCGTGAGCTGTCGCTCGAATTGGCTCTTCAGCCACATGGGCTCTTGTCTCTAACGCTGACAAGATAGTGTTATGGACCAGACGTGCTGAAGCTAAAATGTCCTCTAACAAAACCGTAGTGCGAGTGTCTGTTTCCAGGGTATTAGAGACATAGAATACGACCGATACAATCTTTTCTGTCTTTTTAAAAATATACTTGTAGAAGCTTTCATCTTGGACAAGTCTCTTTGTGGAGTCTGTGGCTTTTATAATGTCTCTTGTATCCATATTGCTGTCTTTTAAGTTGTCCCTTTAAACTTCGAGACAAATATTAAAGACAGAATACGCCTCTCTAACAGAAAGTCAACGTCTGTAAAAATTCTGTTACTACCGATGGTTTGTACACATATATCCCCCAATTAAAGCCGTGGTATTATTGGGGTATATCAGGAATTTGAACGAAAAGCTTTTTAACTATGGCACGACGCAAGAGTAAACGATCAGCAAAAGATAGCACTCCATTTTTTGATGACTTATCCCCACACACTAAACAAGCGATTGGCGCCGTGGCTTTTGTTGTCCTCGCAATCTACTTTACATTGGCTTTAATGGAGGTTGCGGGAGTAGCTGGTGAATATACAAAATTGGCTTTAAGTTACGTGTTTGGCGGTGGTATGTTCCTGGCTCCACTAGTATGTGTCTTTTATGTATATGCACTCTTGCGACCACGAGAGGACGAAAGAGTCAGTGTCTCTAAGGTGTTGGGGATAGCCCTCATCTTCGTAGCCGCCCTCGGTGGTCTGGAACTTTATGATGCAGGTTTAGGTGGCTTGGCCGGTTTTGTATTAAAAACACCGCTCGCTATGTTTGTCGGACCAATTGCCACCAGCGTCCTACTCGGTGCCTTGGGCGTAGTTGGTGTGTTTCTAACCTTTAATACCGGATTTGGATTACCTGCCTTCTTAAGACGTGAACCGACAGAAGAAACGGAAGAGGAGGAAGATATCATCTTATCTGATTTAGCAGATACGGAAGACGAGTTGGAAGAAGAGGAAGAGGTAGAAGAAGAAAAGCCGAAAAAGGCAGGTAAGCTAAAGATCAGTGAAAAGCTAGGAATTGGCGGTGGCGATGCAATGAGTATTTCTGCCTTTGAAGGTCAATACGATCCACCGCCACTTTCCCTACTATCCAAAGACCGTGGTAAGTCACAAAGTGGTGATGTGAAGGCTAATGCCAATATCATCAAACGCACTTTGAAGAACTTCAACATTGAGGTTGAGATGGATGAAGTATCAATTGGCCCATCTGTGACACGTTTTGCTATCAAGCCTGCTGAAGGTGTAAGGATTTCTAAAATTGTTGGCCTCCAGAACAACCTAGAATTAGCTCTAGCCGCCTCGCCTATCCGTATTGAAGCTCCAATCCCCGGCAAATCACTGGTTGGTATTGAGGTACCAAACATCAAGAAGGCGACTATCGGCATCGCTACTCTGTTAGCTTCAGTAGAATACGCCGACTCTCCGAAACCACTCTTGGTTGCCTTAGGTCGTGACATCACCGGTGTCCCGCACTTTGCTAACGTAGCAAAGATGCCGCACGCCTTAATTGCTGGTACTACTGGTTCTGGTAAGTCTGTCACCATTCACGCCATTGTTACCTCACTACTCTTCCGCAATTCCCCTGAACAATTACGTTTTATCATGGTTGATCCGAAGCGGGTAGAACTTACCTTATATAACGGAATCCCCCATCTACTCACCCCGGTGATCACAGAAGCGAAGAAGGCCATTTTGTCACTTAAGTGGGCAATTAAGGAGATGGAAAGACGATATGACATCCTACAGGCTGAACGAGTGCGTGATATCGGTAGTTACCATGACAAAATATACAAACCCGCTAAGGCTAAGTTCGTGAAAGATGGCTCACCTGAGGAAGAAAAATCTTCTCTGCCAGAGCCAATGCCGTACATCGTTATTATGATCGACGAGTTATCCGACCTCATGAGTGCCTACCCTCGCGAACTAGAAGCCTGTATCGTACGTTTAGCCCAAATGTCTCGTGCAGTTGGTATCCACTTGGTACTTTCTACCCAGCGTCCATCAGTAAACGTGATCACTGGCCTAATCAAGGCTAACGTACCGTCTCGCATTGCTTTGCAGGTAGCTTCACAGATTGATTCACGTACTATTCTGGATCAAATTGGCGCTGAGAAACTACTCGGTCAAGGTGACATGCTCTTCTTGTCAGGAGAGCTAGCTAAACCAATACGTCTTCAATCAGCCTTTATCTCTGAGGATGAGCTACATAATGTGGTTGATTACCTAAAGAACCAGAGCGAGGCTCAAGAATTAGACTCAATTGACTTAGACAACATGGGTGGAACGGGTGGCGAAGCAGCCTTTGGTGCCATGGTCAGTGACGATGATGAGGACGATCTGTTTATGGACGCTCAACAAGCCGTTATTGAAGCTGGTAAAGCCTCCACCTCTTATCTACAACGAAAATTGCGTATTGGTTATTCACGAGCAGCTCGCCTGATGGATATCTTGGAAGAAAAAGGCGTTATTGGTCCACAAGACGGTTCTAAACCACGTGAAATTCTGGTTGGAAATGACGGTGGCGATTCCGAAGATAATGAAGATGAATTCTAATAAGTTATGACTCCTGTTCGTACAAAACAACTGCTACTACCGCGACTACTGCGTATCTTAGGGGTACTGGGCTTAATCGCTGTAGGGGTATGGTATGTGGCGTTTCAGGCGAGACATTTAATCACTGGTCCTGAAGTTACTCTCTTGGAGGAACCTGGAGTAGTGAGTAGTGAACGGATCGTTCATATACAGGGCCAAACTTACAACGTTACAGCCCTGTCTCTAAACGGACAACCAATCGTGACTGATCCAGACGGCATATTTAATGTGGCAGTCGTACTGCCAAACGGGTATACTACTGTGAGCATAGACGCTCGTGATCGATATGGACGCACCACTCATTTGGAAAGATCTTTGGTGTACTCTCCCGCAGAAGATACGAGTGAAAATGAATTATCCCTTTTAAACTACAAGTAAATTCTGTATGGCAAAGAAAGCAACAAAGACCGCTAAGAAAACTCTAGAAAAAAACGTCGCGCCAGGCGAAAAGAAAGGTATGGCTGATATCGCAGAAACTCTGCGTAGTATAAAGACCAAATTTGGCGATGAAGCGATCATGACCTTCGGTGAAGACAGGAAGGTTGACATTGATGCTGTACCAACTGGCTCTGTCGGTCTCGACGACGCCCTTGGTATTGGCGGCCTACCTCGTGGGCGTATCATAGAAATATACGGTCCCGAATCATCTGGTAAGACCACCCTTTCCCTACATGCAGTAGCGGAAGCACAAAAAGAAGGTGGTATTTGCTCCTTTGTCGATGCGGAACATGCGCTAGACCCAGAATATGCCAAGAAGCTAGGTGTAAAACTTGATGAGTTACTAATCTCTCAACCAGACAACGGTGAGCAGGCCTTGGAGATTGTTGAGTCATTGGTTCGTAGCGGCAAGGTAGATGTGATCGTGGTGGACTCTGTAGCTGCCCTTACCCCACGTGATGAGATCGAATGTGAAATGGGTGCACACCATGTTGGTAAGCAAGCACGTTTGATGAGCCAGGCTCTTCGTAAGCTCACCGGTATTGTTGCTAAGAGTAAGACGGTAGTGATCTTCATTAACCAAATCCGTATGCAGGTAGGTGTGATGTTTGGTAACCCTGAGACCACCCCAGGTGGTAAGGCGTTGAAGTTCTATACTTCAGTCCGTCTTGATATTCGTCGTATCGCTCAGATCAAAAAGGGCGATGAAGTAGTTGGTGGTCGTCATCGTGTGAAAGTGGTGAAGAATAAAGTCGCAGCCCCATTCCGCACCACTGAATTCGACCTTATTTACAATGAAGGAATTAGCCGTGAAGGTGAATTACTAGCTCTGGGTGAAAAGTACAAGATGGTCGCTAAGAGCGGCGCATCGTACTCATACACGCCTCCTGGAGGTGACGAGTCTACCCTGGTGAAATTGGGTCGCGGATATGATGCAGCTCGAACTTTCCTACGCGAAAACAAAAAGGTATCTAATGACCTCTTGAAAAACATTAAGAAAGCGATGAAGGAAGATAAGTAGAGAAAACAAACAGGCGCGGGCTAAAGCCCGCGCCTGTTTGTTTATATCTGCACCCAATTATTTTGCATCGTATCAGCCCTCAGTCGCCACGGCAGAGAAAGCAGGGCTAAAACCATGACAGCTACCAAAACTATAGTCATAGCCTCAGTGGTAGCAAAAGCATTGATCCAGAAGTGAGCCAAATCCCCCACTCTCACACCCAGCATATTGGACCACACATCAGGCAAAGACACAGTGCGAGACAACACCAACAAGCCCATGGCTACGATGGCACTATTTATCGTTAATGGATGCTTTAGTAGTCTTAAGGTGTAAATGTAATACACCCGACGCATGATTTTTTTGCCTAACTTGTTCATACGATAATTATAACTAAATGATTAATCCATCAGTTGCGCTCTTCGGATAACCGCCTAAATACCTTCTTAGCCCGGTGTACACGAGCCTTAATGGTACTTACTTGTTCCCCACTTTGAGCTGCGATATCTGCATGACTCCAGCGCTCTAAATAGTGCAGACGCAACACGGCCGCTAGATGACCTGGCATCAGGGTCAAAATACGTTCTATCACATCAGCATCTTCTTCGAAGCCACTATGCAGGCTCCTTTCTCCGATCATAGCTTCAAACTCTGGATCGATATTTACAAACCTCTGTCCTTCCTTCACCTTCTTTTGATAATGCGTGAAGGCAGTATTCATTAAAATACGATAAGCCCACGAACTAAAACGAGCCCCCTCTTGTGGTTGAAAACGATTGGCGTTTAGATAGATTTTCGTAAAAGTATCTTGCACGATATCCTCCGCGTCTTGTTGATTATGTATGACACTTCTAGCCTTGCGTAGGAATGGTTCCTGATAACGTTCCAGGAGCACAGCAAATAACCATGGCTTTCTGGTTACCTGTGCCAATACTTCCTCATCGGTGAGGTCTTTCGCATTATCAGTAAACATCATGTTTATGGTTGCTAAGCGTCAGAGATACTGATAATATC
>JBNLFP010000008.1:0-4737 GCA_050305595.1 Minisyncoccia bacterium | reverse complement strand
TTTCAAAGTATGCACAAGTAGGAGCACTTCCATCTTGCAATGCTTCAGATATTGGTGACATAAAAGTAGCATTGCCGGTAAGTACTCAAGAGCAACAAAAAATTGCTGACTTCTTGACCTCTATTGACCAAGCGATTACGGTTAAGTCAGAAGAGATTGCCAAAGTTGAGGAATGGAAGAAAGGTTTAATGCAGAAAATGTTCGTTTAATTCAGAAATACTATGAAGCTTACAAAGATAAAAATAGAAAATTTTAAGTCAATTGAAACACTTGAGTTCGATATAAAGAAATACGGCACCAGCTACACCACCATGCTTCTGGGGGTAAACGAGTCTGGTAAAAGCAACGTCTTAAAGGCGATGTCATTTTTTGAACCACCAGAAGATGAGGTTGATTACTACGAGTTCCACAATCAGAAAGACGAGGATAACAATGCAGTAGACCTGTGGTTCTCTTTAGCTTTTGATGAAAAGGATACATGTGTAAACGCTGTAAAGAGCAATATCGAGGGTGGTGACCTGCTCTCTTTTGAAATATCTGACATCGTGAAGAACGTATATCTACAACACGATGAAACCACTTTTAGCGAGGCATATGATTACTCTATAAAGAAATTAAATAAAGGACTTTTTGTAAACAAGACTCAGAAAAACATCACTACTAAAAGCGGACAAACAGTAGCGACCACTGTTTACAAGCTGAGCAAGACAAAAGAAGACGAGACATTTGAAGAGCTTACGGAAGACAATTTTAAGGATTACTTTGGAAGCAAGGTTGTTGCCGCTATTCAGAAATATGAGCCAGCGGTAACATTCTGGGAACCTTCACCAGAATATCTTATCTCAACAGAAGACCTTAATGCTTTTGCTGAGGATGTCTCTAGCAAGCCTGCACTTAAAAATATATTTTTGCTTGCTGGATTCGATAAAGCTGATGCGATTAAAACCGCCGTATCCACTATTTCTAATGGCCAGCAACGAAGTCGTTTGCGAAGCAAGTTAGAAGATGAATTAGATAAATACGTGAAAGAAGTCTGGGAACATGACATTGACGTTGTGGTTGATATTACAGAGACAGGACAATTCACTCTTTCAATTAAGGACACAGGTGAAGAAAACAAACACGACCGACTACCAATCAACGGACGTAGCGAGGGTGCTCGTCACTTTTTGTCGCTCATCCTTTCGCTTTCCATTGAAAGCAAACATGACCAACGAAAGAATCAACTTATTTTGATTGATGAGCCTGAAGCGCACCTACATCCTTCCGGCATTAGAGACCTGAGTAAAGAACTACTGAGAATTGGTACAAATAACTACTTGTTCGTTTCTACCCACTCACCATTCTTGGTAGATAAAAAGAAAAAGGAGCGACACGTTATCATCAAAAAGAACACGTCAGCATTGACTGAAAAGATACACATAGACGGACACTCAAGCGTTATTGACGATGAGGTGTTGCGTGAGGCCTTTGGTCTAGAGGTCTACAGAGACCTGTTGAACCCACACAGCATCTTGGTTGAAGGAGCATCAGATAAAGTACTACTTCAAAAGGCGCTTACACTAAAGGGTAAACCTCAGTTTGGCATTACCAACGGCCACGGTAGTAACGTGGACACACTTGCATCGAAGCTAAATGACGTTGATATATCGGTCCTTGTTGTAGTTGATGATGACACAAGCGGTAAAGACTATAAGAAGAAAATTATCAAAATTGGCGGTTCGTACTCAACCGATAATGTGTTCACCATTCGTGATTTAGTTGGCACCATTGTGGCAGATGGCACAATTGAGGACACTCTTGGAAAGAACTTTGTGGAGTCTACGTTTAAGGGTCTGTACTGTACCAATTATGCTGAAGCTGAGTGTGACATTGATTTGGATGAAACCGTTCCGTTTGTTGGTCAAATGAAAGCTTACCTACACCGAAATGATAAAGCGGATGCAGATAAATTCATTGAAGAAGTGAAGAATAAGCTTGCTGAAGATTTCAATCCAAAAGGTTCTTTTGGCACAAACTTCCCACTACTTGAATCACTAACTGATGAGATTATTAGTAAACTGACAACGTAACATGACCCACCAATCAGAATCACAGCTAGAAAAATCACTGGTAGAGCGGCTGACACGCTTGGGATTTGTTCCTGTCACTATTGAGGACAATACTAAACTGGAGACCAATCTTCGGTCCCAGCTAGAGAAATTCAACCGCACTACATTTAGCGATGGCGAATGGGCACGCATCATGAATCACCTAATGAAAGGTGACCGTTTTAATAAAGCAAAGACTCTGCGTGACCGCTTTTCATTGAAGCGTGACGATGAGACGACCGTTTGGATTCAGTTCTTCAACATGGACCAATGGTGCAAGAACGAGTATCAGGTAACCCAGCAAGTAACACAGGTTGGTAAGTACGAGAATCGCTATGACGTAACCCTGCTGATTAACGGTTTGCCATTGGTCCAGATTGAACTAAAGCGGCGTGGTATTGAAATGAAAGAAGCGTTCAATCAGATACAGCGTTACCACAAACATACCTTTACCGGCACCCTCTTTGAATACGTACAGGTGTTTGTTATCTCTAATGGCGTCAATACTAAATACTTCTCTAACAATCCAAAGCAGACTTTTGAGCAGACATTCTTCTGGACTGACGTAGATAACAAGAAAATCACTCGCCTAGAGGACTTTACCGATGTCTTCCTAGAGAAGTGTTCTGTCTCAGAAATGATTGCCGAGCATATTGTCTTGGCTGAGTCTGAGCAGATACCGATGGTGTTACGACCATACCAGTATTACGCTGTAAAAGCCCTTGAGAAGCGTGTAAACGAATCAAATAAGAATGGGTACATCTGGCACACTACAGGTGCTGGTAAGACCCTCACGGCCTTTAAGACGAGTCAAATTCTTTCACGAAATCCAGACATCAAGAAGGTAATGTTCGTGGTAGACCGCAAAGACTTAGACATTAAGACCACCGAAGAATTTAACTCATTCTCTGATGGTTCAGTAGACGGCACAGGCAACACGAGCGCTCTTGTGAAGCAGTTAAGCGACCCGAATAGAAAACTGATTGTTACTACCGTTCAGAAGCTCGATATTGCGATTGGACGTGAGGGTTACCTGAAGCAGTTTGAGTACCTCAAGGATGAAAAGGTAGTGATTATTTTTGATGAGTGTCACCGTAGTCAGTTTGGTCAGACGCATGCTCGTATTAAGGGATTCTTTAATAAAGCCCAGTTGTTTGGCTTCACAGGTACCCCTATCTTCGCAGAGAATCATGTCGGCAAGGTAACTACTAAAGATGTGTTTGATGAGTGTTTGCATAAGTACATCATCACTAACGCTATTTCAGACAACAACGTGCTCGGGTTCTCAGTGGAGTATGTTGGTAAGTACACCCAGAAAGACCCTGATGTGCTTGATGCAGATATTTTTGCTGATGCACTAGTAGAAGGAATAGATACTAAGGAGGTGTTAGAGAGTCAGGACCGTTTAGAGAAAATCACTGACTACGTGCTACATGACTGGAAGCGAAAGACTAAGGGTGGTAAGTTCAACGCTATCTTTGCCGTTTCTAGTATTGAGGTCCTAAAGCGATACTACACCCTACTGAAAGAGCACGGTAACGATGATATTAAGATTGCGACCATATTTACTTATCATGCTAATGAAGCCGATGATGAGAACGCTGACCTAGATAACGACCCACTTGATACTGAAGATAAGCCAGTCAACGAACACTCACGTGATTTCTTGGAAAATTGCATCAAGGACTACAACGATATCTATGGCACTAACTACAGTACAGATAAGTTCTACGAATACTACAAAGACCTGCAAAAGCGAGTGAAGAATAAGCAGGTAGATTTGGTGTTGGTAGTAAACATGTTCCTCACCGGATTTGATGCTAAGAGACTCAATACGCTCTATGTAGACAAGAACCTGCGCTACCATGGACTCATTCAGGCATACTCTCGAACTAACCGACTCCTAAACTCAGACAAGCCACACGGCAACATTGTTTCATTCCGTAACCTCAAGGAAGCCACTGATAAAGCACTAGCACTCTATGGAGACGAGAATGCCAAAGAGGTGGTGTTCAAGAAGCCATATGAGGAACAAAAGAAAGAATTTGAAGAGAGACTTGCGACGCTCCGTGAAGGTGTACCGACGGTAGATTCTGTTGATGACCTACAAGGCGAACAAGAGAAAGCTAACTTCGTGCAGGCATTTCGTGACTTGCTCCGCATTAAATCATCACTGGAAACCTTTGCGGAGTTCTCGTTTGATGACCTTGGTATTAGTGAGCAAGAGTTCTACGACTACCAAAGTAAGTACTTGGATATTTATGTGGGTTCTAAAGGTGCAGAACGTGAAAACGAATCTATCCTAGACCAAATCGACTTTGAGCTTGAGCTGACTGTTCGTGACCTGATTAACTTCGACTACATCATTCAGTTGATTGCAGGTCTTAAAAACGTCACCTCTGATGCAGTACGAGCTAAAAAGACTGAGGACATCTTGAAGGTGTTTGACCGTGATGTAACCCTGCGAAAGAAGAAGGAGTTGGTAAAGAAGTTCATTGAAGAGAACCTGCCACGTGTAAGCCGTTCTGAAGAGGTTGAAGCAGCATTTGCTGAGTTCTGGTCTAGTGAACGGTCCGAGAAGCTACGTAAGCTATCTGAGACTGAAAACATTACACAGGAACACATTGAAGCCCTGATTGGTGAATAC
>JBNLFP010000007.1:0-1557 GCA_050305595.1 Minisyncoccia bacterium | reverse complement strand
TGCTCACGTACACGACCACGCTGTGTCCGTTCATAACGAAAAAGGTTGGGGATAGAGTACCAGCGAACAGGGAAGGCTAACTCCTTACTCTTAGCGGCCACCATACGAGCCACCGTTGGTGTCATTTCTGGACGCAGCGTCACCTCACGATCACCACGATCAATAAAAGTATAGGTTTGATCATTAACCATTTCTTCGTTTTCTGCACCCTTAGCTTTATATAACTCTGACGGCTCTAAAACTGAAGCGTCATAACGCTGAAAACCAAAGGATTTAGCCGTCTGGCTCCAAACATCAAAGATAAACTGCTGGACAGCCATATCCTCCGGATAAAAATCTCGCACTCCTTTGTACGGGTCAGTAGAAAGTTTGTTCATAAATCAAAGCAATTTTAGCACAGAATAACGCTGTATGCCGTACTGGTCTGAATGATTGACCACACCAGCGAATCCAGCATCATTTGCCAAATGCTTGATGGCCTCACTCTGTTCTGGTTCATGCTCAAACCACAATTGTCCACCTGGATTTAAATAACTTGGCGCTTCTGTAATAAGTAGCTCAATCAGTTCAAGTCCTTTGTTGTCTGCATAAAGAGCTAGATGGGGTTCGTAGTTTTTTACACTAGCTTCAGTTCTATCTAGTACCGGATCAATGTATGGCGGATTGCTTAAAATGAAGTCATACTTACCCGTAATGTTTGTAAATAGATCTGACTCAATAACTTTTCCAGCCACGTTATTGATTTCAAGGTTTTTCTTGATAGTTGATATGTGAATAGGATCAATTTCCGCCAAGTCTACTGCAGATCCAGAAACCTGTATAGCTACAGCCACACCAATCGCGCCACTGCCAGCACAGAGATCTAAAACGTGAGGATTGGAAACTTTTTTGACCTCAGTAATTGCTTTTTCAACCCAATATTCTGTTTCAGAACGAGGAATTAAAGGATGTGAATCGAGTGCTATACGGCAACCAAGAAAGGGGATATGGCCGATAATATAAGCTAGAGGTTCACCGACCTCTAAGCGCTTTAAATCGGCAAAAAAAGCTGCGCTTTTTTTGCCGTCATATTTCTCCTCCAACAACCATTTACCTTCTTGACTTAGCATATTTACCACGTAATATGCTAGTTAAATTAGTTCTTGTCAAAGGGGAAGTGGCGTGTACAAAATATGTCTTATCGTTGGTATTCATGATCAGTCAGACAATGAGCTCAATTTTCGCGGTCTCATTGGTCTACGTTTAGAGGAAGAGGTACATAAATACATTTTTCGGCTCTATTGGAATGGTCCAGAAAACATCGCGAGAAGCGCCGCGTGGGTTGGACGAGCTGAACTTACTTGGAATCAATCTAGAATTATCAGACTATCCCAAGACACAGCTTTGGTTGCTCACGCAAAATTATTGACGGTTTGGGATGGTTTAAAAATCCCTCCCGAACAAAAACCTTATGTGATGTTTCCGTCATTAAAGCTGATGAATTTACCTCATATTCAATTGACACCACAGCACACTGTTATCCTGGATCAGCTGGATAATGCTTGTGTTGCTTTCTAC
>JBNLFP010000006.1:0-2746 GCA_050305595.1 Minisyncoccia bacterium | reverse complement strand
ACCGGTGAAGCCGGTGTTGGTAAAACAGCGATTGCTGAAGGGTTGGCACAAATGATAGCGCAAGGACACGTGCCTGAATCTATTAAGGAAAAAGAAATTCTATCCCTTGATCTCGGTCTATTGATTGCTGGAACTAAATTTCGTGGCGAATTTGAAGAACGTCTGAAGGCGGTGATGAAGGAAGTGGAGGCATCAGCCGGTCAAGTCATTTTGTTTATAGACGAACTACACACTATTGTTGGAGCTGGCGCTGCTGAAGGTTCTATGGATGCCAGTAATATGTTGAAGCCGGCATTAGCACGTGGCGAACTGCGTGTAATCGGTGCTACGACCTTAAAAGAATACCAAAGACATATAGAAAAAGACCCAGCCCTCACCCGTCGTTTCCAGCCGGTGTTTGTGAACGAGCCATCGTTGGAAGATGCCATTGCTATCTTGCGTGGTATTACTGAAAAGTACGAACTCTTCCACGGGGTACGTATTACTGACGATGCTATCGTTGCCGCTGTCAATTTGTCAGCCCGTTACATTACCGATCGTTTCTTGCCTGATAAGGCCGTGGACCTTATAGACGAAGCTGCTTCTGCACTCCGAATCTCTTTAGAAAATCGCCCGCAGGAACTAGAAGATGCTGATCGCAAGGTCCGTCGCTTAGAGATTGAGCGTGAAGCGTTACGTAAGGAGGAAAATTCTGAAGAACGTAAAGAAAAAGTAAAAGCACGTTTGGAAGAGATTGAAGAAAAGATTGGTGAATTACGCGACAAGACTAAAACTCTAGAAACCAAGTGGGCAAACGAAAAAGAATCTCTGACCGAGATCGCCCGTTTGAAGAAAGAGTTGGAAACTTCACGTCTAGAGGCTGATGCAGCAGAAGCAAGTGCCGACCTGACTCAAGCAGCAGAGATTCGTTATGACACCATCCCTCAATTGGAACGTGACTTAGAAAAGCAAACTACTCGCTTGCGTAAACTGCAGCGCAGTCGTCGTGTCTTGCGTGAGGAGGTGGCTGAAGAAGACATTGCGGCTGTTGTTTCTCGTTGGACAGGTATTCCAGTGTCTCGTATGTTGGAGGCTGAGGTAGCGAAGTTGTCTCGTATGGAGGAAGAATTAAAGAAGAAAGTGGTTGGACAAGACAATGCTGTGAAGTTGGTGTCTGACGCTGTGAAGCGCTCACGAGCAGGTATCGCTGATCCTGATCGCCCGATCGGCTCTTTCCTATTCCTTGGTCCAACCGGTGTCGGTAAAACAGAGCTATCTAAAGCCTTGGCGGAGTTTATGTTTGATGATCAAGACGCACTGCTGCGAATTGATATGAGTGAATTTATGGAGAAACACTCAGTTTCCAAAATTATTGGTTCTCCGCCTGGTTATGTTGGTCACGAAGAAGGAGGATCAATTACTGAACGAGTTCGCCATCGCCCTTACTCTGTTATCTTGCTCGATGAGGTTGAGAAGGCTCATCCTGAAGTGTTCAATATTATGTTGCAGGTCTTAGATTCTGGTCATTTAACTGATGCCAAGGGCCGTAAAGTTAACTTCCGCAATACGATCATTATCATGACTTCAAATATTGGAGCTGAGCATATTGACCGTATGTCTAACTTCGGTTTCTCCAAGAGTCACGACGAGGGTACACAATATGGTATGGCTAAGGAAAAAGTGATGGAGAGTTTGAAAAACTTCTTCCGTCCCGAATTTCTCAATCGCCTTGATGAGATTATCACTTTCGACATCCTATCACCTGCAGTGATTGCTGACATTGTGAAGATGCAGGTCGATCTAGTTGCTAAACGCTTGGGTGCTAAAGAGATTGAGTTAAATATTAGTGATGCTGTACTCGAGTATCTCTCTAAGGAAGGGTATGATCCTAAGTTTGGCGCACGTCCATTGAAGCGCGTCATTCAATCTAAGATCCTTACTCCAGTGGCAAACATGATGATTAATCAAGGTGTGCTAGGGGGAGGTGCTGTCTCTGTTGATATCAAGAAGGGAGAAATTGTCTTCAACGTAAAGAAGAAGAGCAGACGTACCCCATCACCGGTCAAAATGAGTAGTGGGGTAAAAGGGTAGATAAAAGAAAACACCGACCTTGAGGTCGGTGTTTTGTGCTACTGTATAAAGTATATGCAAGTACTGGGTTCAATTATTGTCGTCGTCGTTTTATTGGCTGGGGTTTTTGTTATTACCACAACCAAGCAAACAAAAGACTCCACTATGATGGAATCAGATGACAAGACTGAGCAGTCAGATATGGCTGACACTAAAGCTATCTCTATAGGAGCGAGTCTTGATTTGAGTGGTCAGCAACTTACAAAGGTGCCCCTCTACGTATTCGAGCAAACTAATTTGGAAAGTTTAGATCTTTCTAATAATCAACTAACCGGAGCTCTGCAGGCTGAGGTAAGGCATTTGGCAAAGTTACGTGTGTTGGATCTCAGTGCTAATAATTTTACTGGTGTACCAGCTGAAGTGGGACAGTTAACAAGATTGGAAACGTTAGATCTTGCCAATAATAAGCTTACTGGTCTGCCGCACGAGTTGAGTAACTTGAAAAATCTAAAGACTTTAGATTTGCGGGGTAATAATCCATCGCAGTTTGATTTGGATGTGATTAAAGATGCTTTGCCGAATACGGAGATTTTGGTGGATTAGGGAAAAAGAAAACCGCCTCGTTGCCAAGGCGGCTTCGAAGTCGGTGATTTGGATCAGGAGATCAGATCGTCGGGAGATATGCCGTCGGGCAAGA
>JBNLFP010000005.1:0-3427 GCA_050305595.1 Minisyncoccia bacterium | reverse complement strand
CCAAAGGAGAGGTGGTCAGCGACGAATACGACACCACTCTACTAGAAGACATAGTCAGGCAAGTGAAAGTCAGGGGTATCCCCACGCGAACCGTGGGTGAAGCCCTAAAGCAACTCAAAGCAAAGGAGAAGAGTTGATGTACGTAACAGGTTTTGGTCGATGTTCAGGTATTGCTCATACGGTTGTTGCATACCCCAAGGTGGCAGCATGTGCAGCCTTCCTGGGACTCGCCGGAATTGGAGGTGTCCATGGATGGTCCTCTTTCAGTTCCAGTGATGCTGACAAGGTGGTGACATACTGTCAGGCGCCCAACGAAGCAAATCTGGCTGCTGTGCCAGTTGAGCTTCGTCATCGTGTGAATGACGTGTGTCATTGCATCACGACTGAATGCAGTACCATGCAAGGGCCGGACTACGACGGCCTGGACGGAATACTTCCGACGAAGAAACCGTAGGTTCTTTCAAAAACATCCCGTCCGGGTTTCTCGGGCGGGTTTTTTTAATGAGCGAGGGCGAGGCAGGTGAGTGAAGCGAAGGTGTGTTCATGCGGCGCGAGCTTTGCTCGCGCCGCTTTTAAAGTTGAGCCGGTGGTGGCTACATCGTCTAGAACAATCACGTGTTTATCTTTTAATGTGTCTATATGTTTGTCGCGGCAGTCGAAGGCCGACGCGACATTTTTCTTTCGCTCAGCTTTAGTGAGTGATGTTTGTGGCACTGTGTCGACAATACGTATTAAAGTTTTTTCGTTTACAATTATTTTTTTGTTAATTTTATTTACCGCTTTAACAACTTTGGTTACTTGGTTATATCCACGCTCTTTGTATCGTTTGTTAGCTAGAGGAACGGGAATAATTCCTGTGTTAGTTGGGTAATGTTTTAGGTATTCATGTAGTACTAGTCCTAACATTCGCCAAGCCTTTTCATTATGATAAAACTTTGCTTCGTGCACCGTAGCTCGTACTAAAGGTTCTTTAAAGGGCAACAAAGAAACAAATTCTAGATGGTCAGTCGGGGTAATAAAGTTTAATAAATCTGTTTCAGAAGCATTGCTTACTACTTGGTAATCTTTTCGAACAGGAAAAATAGTTTCCCACACCCTGACTACTAATTTTAAGAGGAGTTTACTCATAGCATCGTGTTACTATATTAACATTCAGTCCTTTTGCTATGAGTTTCTCATTTAAAAATATATTTTCTGGTCTTAAAAATACTGATACAGAACACGTCGGTACTGTAGTCGGAATTGATATAGGAGGAGGCGCTATTAAGGTAGCAGAAGTAGAGGAAACTACTCGTACTATAAAGTTGCATACTTACGGTGAACTGCAATTAGGGCCATACGACAATAAGCCAATTGGTGAAGTCGTTAAGTTAGAAAAAAAGATTCGTATTGAGGCGATTACTGATGTGATGCGTGAAGCTGGTGTGACTGGTAAACGAGGTGCATTAGCTATTCCGCTGTCCTCAAGTTTTTTGACTGTTTTACCAATTACTGCTAGTTCTGCTGAGGAGTTGGCTTCACGTATCCCGGTAGAGGCACGCAAATATGTCCCTTTGTCACTATCTGACGTTACTCTAGATTGGTCTGTCTTGCCTCATGAAGAAGGAGATACAGCAAACACAACTGAAGTCATGTTGGCTGCTATTGAAAATGGTGCTCTAACAGAGTATCGGGAGATACTTGCTACTATTGGTTTGGCAGGTGAGCAGGCTGAAATAGAAGCTTTTAGTTTGGTGCGTAGTTTGTGGAAGCAATCTGATAGCAGTTTGGCAATTATCGATATTGGTGCACGAAGTGCCAAGATTTATATAGTGCGTAATGGCAATCTTGAACGATTACATCGTGTGGTCGGTGGCGGACGTATGGTCACCAATGCTTTAGCTACTGCTTTGAAGATTGATTTTGAAAAGGCTGAGGAAATAAAACGAAACTACACACGCGAGCAGGCAGAAGGTGCGGTTATCTACAAAGCGATGACTGACACAATAGGTGGTCCGTTGGATGAATTTAAACGAGTAATCGCTAACTACGAATCACGCATTGGTGGACAAATAGGTCGTGTCGTATGTGCAGGGGGTGTGGCCACGTCTCCTTACTTTAAAGAATTTGTTTCTGATCGATTAGGTCGTCAGGTCGAATTAGCGAACCCTTTCGCGAAGGTTGCTTACCCAGCTTTTATGGAAGATACACTACGTGAAATTGGCCCAGTGTTCGGTACAGCGTTGGGTGCAGCTTTGAGACATTTCCAGATTAATGAATAGTTCAGTCTATTTGTCCACAGACAAGAGGCAACAAAAATTAACTACCAGCTTATAATGACAGATATGCCATCACAGGGTTCTTCTTTTATACCTAAAGCAGGTGCCGGTCCGGTTCGTAAGACCAGGTCCGTGAAAAGAGTTTACTTACTTAGTTACATCAGTAACATTGTATTTTTCAGCGTACTCTTCGCGGTTATCGGTATCTATGTTTATGCTGCATTAATTGATCGTTCTTTGGCGCAAGTTCAAGCTGATCTAGATACTGCGCGCTCTCGTTTTGGAATTGAGGATATTCAACGCATAAAACTACTCGATAAAAGATTGTCTACAGCATCTAGTCTTTTAAATGGTTCAACTGCACCATCAAGTATTTTCGCTAGCATTGAATCAGTTGTGGCCGACAATATTGTTTTCTCAGGCATGACATATCGTCAGTTACCTAATAATAAGTACGAGCTAACTTTAACTGGTCGTGCTGATGACTTTAATCAAATCATTAAACAAAACGAAATACTAACTAGCGATAATTTACTTCGTGGCGCCAATATCACTGCTTTTGATTACAGTATTGGTGGAGATGAATCAGCCGTGTTTGCAGGTGGTGGTGAAGCGGTACTGACGTTTGTTTTCTCAGACATTAACGATGTGTCTGAAATTCCCTATGAGCCAACACTACCCGATGTGATTGAGTCTCCGACAAATATAGAGGTGATTGAAGTTGGTCCGTCTGTTGATGAGTCGGCCGAACAAGGAGTTACCGAGACAGATTCTAGTACCACTGACACTAATCAATAAAGTATCATGCGTTTTCAAGCAATTATTCAAATCATACTTCTAATCCTCGCTATCGTTATCGCGACAACTGTTATTCGCCCTAAGTTGGCTGAAATGCGTGATACTCAACAGGAGATTGATTCATATCAAACTGCACTTGATAATATCGATGCGTATAATCGTCGCTTGCAAAGTCTAATCAGTCAGGCTGATTCAATGAGTGAACAGGAATTAGAATCTTTGTATCGTTATCTACCAGAGGAGGTGGATGATACTGTGGTTTCTCGTGATGTTACTAATGTAGTTGAAGGTCATAACCTATTACTGCTTGATATCACAGCTTCTGAACCGCTGGCCATTCTGGAGAGTTGGTCTCAAGCTTTTGGCTACGA
>JBNLFP010000004.1:0-4657 GCA_050305595.1 Minisyncoccia bacterium | reverse complement strand
TGGATGAAGAAAAAAAATCTTCATCTGCTAACTCAACACTTAGTACATATAAAAGCAATCTAACTACTGCCAAAACAACAGTGGCCAGTAACCTCCAGTCACTAAAAAGTACCCGATTGACTATTATTGATGCCCAGTCTGAACTTAAACGAACAGAATCAACCAGCATTGGTGGAGACACGTCAGCTGTGGAAGCACAAATCAAGCAAGCATTGGGTGCATATCAAGCTGCACAGGCTGCTTATGAACGCACCGTTGTAAGGGCTCCTTTTGACGGTACTTTGACGTCAGTAAATATTTCAGTTGGAGACATCATAAGCTTGGGTACTGATGTTGCTATCATTATTCCTGAAGCGGGTGTAGATACAACCAAATCATTTAACCTTCCACTTTCTGCTATTAAATACACCCCTGACAACGCTTACGTATTTGTAATCAAGGAAAACGATATTCTTGAAGCAATATCTGTAGAAACTGGTTTGGTGACAGCTAACTACATCAACGTAACCGGTCTAAACGGAGATGAGATCATCATTGATGATGTCAGAGGTTTGAAAGCAGGACAACACGTTAATACCAACTAGATTTAACCTTATTCAGAAACACAATTATGTACCCACTTTGGAACTTCTTCATCTCACGCCGTAGCTTCTCCATTTTCACTATGGTTGCGCTATTGGTAGCAGGGGCGTACTCAATCTACGCCATGCCTAAGGAATCAACCCCAGAGGTTGTTATTCCAATCGGGATTGTGACAACAGTTTTACCAGGTGCCACCGCAGCAGACGTAGAGCGATTAGTAACTGATAAGTTAGAACCAGCAATACGTAACGTAGCTAACATTGATGAAGTAACATCTTCGTCACGCCAGGGCGTATCTCTAATCACTGCTGAATTTATCGCTAGCGCTGATGTAGATATCGCCATTCAAGACCTACGAAACGCCATTGAAGGTGCTCGTTCTGAACTACCATCAGACGCTGAGGTTCCGACTGTGACCAAGGTAGACTTTCAAGACCAACCTATTCTAATGGTTGGTATTGGTACGGATTTGGCTCCAGAAGCATTAACAAAGTTAGGTGATGACCTACAAGACGATCTTTTATCGCTTGAGGGTGTGTCAAAGGTAGAAGTAGCAGGTACTCGTGACAGACAAATCTCAGTCATTGCACACAAGGATGCTTTGGTTCGACACAACATTAGAGTCGAGCAACTACTTGGGGCTTTAAGTGGCAGTAATGCCTCTGCACCTGCTGGCACCCTAACCATCGATGGAGTTGATTACCCTATTCAGTTTGAGGGTGACATTAATGATGTAGAAATAATTCGTAACACTCCGATTACCACCCCTTCAGGAACAATTCGCATAAGTGATGTCGCAACGGTTATAGATGGCTTTGCAAAGGCTAACAGTATTTCTCGATTAAAGATCAATGGGGATGAGACACAATACGCCTTGTCGCTTTTAGTCTACAAATCATCTGGTGGAAATATTCTTACAGTTGCTGACAGAGTAGAGGCACGTTTAGCAGAGCTAAATCATACTCTACTTGAAGGTTCATCAGCTGATATTACTTACAGTTCGGCTGATGACGTACGTACTAGTATCTCTGAGCTGACTTTTTCCGGTATGCAAACCATTGCTCTGGTTACCCTGATTCTGTTTCTGGCGATTGGTTTACGTGAAGCTTTAGTGGCTGCATTAGCTATCCCTTTCTCATTTATGATTGCCTTTATCGGCATGTTAGCGACTGGAAACTCCATTAACTTCGTTTCTCTTTTCTCATTAATTATCGCCATTGGTATCTTGGTGGACTCCGGTATCGTGGTGGTTGAAGGTATTCACACAAACCGTGAGAACGGTATGCGCAAGCTAGAAGCTGCCCGAAAAGCAGTGAAGGACTTTGGTTGGCCACTTATTGCGGGAACTATGACCACTGTCGCAGTGTTTATCCCACTATTTTTCCTATCAGGTGTAATTGGACAGTTTGTAAAATCAATTCCATTTACTATTGTGGTGGTACTTCTTGCTTCTATTGTTGTAGCTCTGGGCTTTGTACCCACTATTGCACTTGGTTTAATCCGTCACGAAGAAAGTAAATTTGCGGTCTGGCGCGAAAAATTGTGGGCAAAGGCTGGACGAACCTATCGCCGCAAGATGGAAAAGTTAGTCGCCAGCAAGAAGTTACAGCGTATTTTCTTTGGACTACTCGCTCTTTCATTTGTCGGTGCGATGGCCTTACCTGTTACAGGAGCCTTGAAGACAACTATGTTCCCTCCTGATGATCTCGATCTATTCTTCGTGGAAATTGAGCTACCTCAAGCCACCACTCTAGATGAGACTGACGCAGTAGCCCGTGAAGTAGAAAAACTTCTAGCCGATACTCCATACCTTGAGTCAATCATGACCACTGTCGGCAGCCAGTCTGCTTTCAACAGTAATGGTGGCGGTACAGGCGGTAAATTCGCTAACATCACAGTTAATCTGCTCGAAGATCGTGATATGACGAGTCTAGAAATTACTGACCAAGTCCGTCATAACTTAGCCAATACTGATTTTGGTAACGCTAAGGTATCTATTATGGACGCAGAAGGTGGACCTCCTTCAGGAGCACCGATTGTTGTGAAGGTTTGGAGTGATGATAACGTAGTCCTATCTAGTGCAACTGAGCAGCTGGAAAACCTGGTTGAAAGTATGGAAGGCACTCGTGATGTAGCATCTTCACTATCTAATGACGGCACTGAGATCACTATCGATATTGATCGTTCTAAAGCTAATGATTACGGCTTAACAGCCGCAGACGTAGCCTCTACTCTAAGAGCTGCTATAGCTGGTGTTGAAGCGACCAAGGTACGTATTGATGGTGAAGATATTGAAGTGAGGGTGCTACTTGATCTAAACCCTGACTTCGTTAATCCGGAGGACACAAGTATTGCTTCAGCCGACAACATTGCAACCATTCCAGTTGCTACTAACCGCGGCACTATCCCACTTGGCTCTCTAATTACCATCACCGCTGGACGTAACTCTTCGGCTATTAGTCATGAGAATGGCCTGCGTATCAGTACAGTTAGCTCTTATGTAGTTGAGGATGCCAACGCGGTTGAACTTACCAGCAAGATCCAGGAAGAAGCAAAAAATCTTGATTTGCCAGATAACGTACGCCTAACATTTGGTGGTGATGACGAAGAGATTAAGAAAACCTTCACCGAGATGCTGATTGCCCTCTTCGCTGGTTTGGTACTTATGTTCGCCATACTGGTGCTTGAGTTTGATGCTTTCCGTACTAGTGGACGTCTACTCTCAGCTATTCCACTCTCACTGACTGGTGTGCTATGGGGATTGTGGTTAATGGGCCAGCCATTATCGTTTACTGCCTTCTTGGGAATCATTGCTCTAGCCGGTGTGATCATTAACCACGGTATCTTGCTACTAGACGCAATTAACAAGAAACGTGAACATGAGCCTGACCTAACACCACTTGATCTTATCTTAGGCACTGCAGAAAGTCGTGTACGTCCAATCATTCTTACCACTTTCACTACAGTAGTTGGTATGATCCCTCTAACTATCGTGTCAGCTATGTGGGCCCCACTTGCTTTCACCATCGCTTTTGGATTGATATACGGTACTGTCTTAACACTTATCTACATCCCATTACTGTCGTACCGTTACGAAGTAAAAGTCCAAGCAAGGAAATAACTAACAAAAACAATCTCAAAAAAACCACCCGTCCAAGCGGGTGGTTTTTTAAATACTAAGTGAGTAATTACTTTTTTAAGTAGTGCATTATGCTATTTACAATACCTACTCCCAACACCATCATGCCAACATAGGCCAAAAAGAATTGTAAATAAGAAAAACCAGTCAATCCAAGTGGAATCAATGCAAACATAATTCCTAGTGTATACCAGCTACCAGCTTGTATACCTGGTCCCATCTTGCTTGATACCCAATGCTTTGTCATAGCTACTGCATTAGCAAACAAAACGAAAATAATTGACCAAAGCCCTACAATAAACGGATTAAAGTATGATAATGAAGTAAAGTACTCAGCTCCGGCAAAAAAGTAAATTAAACCGGCCATTGTGATGGTAGTAAGCAATATACCTACCATAGCTACTCTTAGTAATAAGTAGACTGCCCCCATAACACGTCGTTCACCTTCATCTATTTTGCCATCTGCGATAGCGTAAAAGAATTGAGTAACTGCTACGGTTGAACAACCAATACCTAGCGATACAGCGACTGACTGCAGCACTGAATTAATGATATATGCAATTTCCATATACTTGCATTATATCATCCGCGTTAAATAAGTAGTAAAGCCTGTGCACTAGACACTTCCTTCCGTACTGCTCGCAACCTCTTCAGTTTCTGATTCAGGATCAGGTAGAGCTTCTACAGTAATGGTTCTGTCAGTAGTGGTTTCATTGTTAGAGGAGTCAGCCACAGTGTAGGTAAGAGTATAAGTACCAGGTGTAGAGGTGTCTACGGTACCAGAGACAGTGATATTAGAGGTTACGTCTCCATCTGTATCATCAGTGGCTGACACTCCTTCCATAGAGTTAAAGGTATCACCTTCAGTGATGGTTGTATTGTCTGTACCGGTGATTTCTGGAGCAGTAGTGTCTGTTACTACTTCTTCTGTAGTTG
>JBNLFP010000003.1:0-1844 GCA_050305595.1 Minisyncoccia bacterium | reverse complement strand
CAAGGAATTATACTGTAACTGTGAATTTTTGATTTGCATTGTTATACAGGAATAAAATGTGTTAGGCAATATGTGAGAGAACCACAGCTGAAGATCCTAGTTTGTTACTTCATTCCTGTAAAACCCTGATGCATGATAATACTCTCCTATCTTGCGTACAACAGCTACTCAAATCAGCGCTAGATAAAGCCGAACTGCAAACGAGGGAGTCGAACCCCAGTCCTGTTTATACAGATGAGCCTTATAGAGTGAGCCGGGACACATCCGTGACACCTCAATTGTATTGGTTCAACGGGAATTGGAGTTTTCCAATGTTTGAGTTAACATACTCATCCAAAGGAGAACTCAGTGAAAAAGAGAAGAAAAAATCGTTCAGGTGCAGAGAAAGTCGCCATTTTGAAAAGGCATCTTGTGGACCGCATCCCCGTCTCGGACTTATGTGACGAATACAACCTCAACCCCACCGTCTTTTATCGGTGGCAGAAGGAATTTTTCGAACATGGTGCTGCTGCTTTTGATCGTCAAAAGACTAAAAAGCAAAAGCAAGAAGAAGCAAGATTTCAAGCTCTGGAGCAGAAACTCCAGCGCAAGAACGAAGTGCTCTCGGAGTTGATGGAGGAGCACGTAAAGCTAAAAAAAGATCTTGGGGAGATTTGACGGGTGTCTGGGTGCCTCACGATGTTCGAGACAGCATAGTCGATTTCGTGAGGTACTGGTCAGGTGCCACAGGCCTCCCCGCTAAGAAATTCATAAAGTGGCTTCAAATTCAGTCAAGTAAGTACTATAGCTGGCAAGGTCGTTACGGTAAAGCCAATGAACACAACGGCTTTGTTCCTCGTGACTTTTGGCTTGAAGCCTGGGAAAAGCAGGCAATAATTGATTACCATTACAAGTTTCCAGATGAAGGTTATCGACGGCTGACCTTCATGATGCTGGACAACGATATTGTTGCCGTCAGTCCCAGTTCAACATATCGGGTCTTGAGCACTGCCGGGCTGCTGCAGAAATGGAATAAAACCAAATCGAAGAAAGGGAACGGCTTCTGCCAGCCTCTTGCTATACATGAGCACTGGCATATTGATGTTTCATACATCAATATCTGTGGAACTTTTTATTACCTGTGCTCTGTCCTGGACGGTTGTAGTCGCTATATCGTTCACTGGGAGTTGCGTAAATCAATGACGGAGCGGGATATAGAGATTGTGCTGCAAAGAGCCAGAGAGCAATTCCCTGAAGAAAGACCGAGGATTATATCGGATAACGGACCGCAGTTTGTAGCGAAAGATTTCAAGGAGTATATCCGGATCGTCGGGATGACTCATGTTCGGACCTCCCCCTATTATCCACAGAGTAATGGGAAAATTGAACGTTGGCACGGAACGCTGAAAAGGGAATGTATCAGACCTGGAGTGCTTTTAAGTCTTGATGATGCCCGAAGAGTGGTGGGAGACTATATTCATCATTACAACAATGTTCGCCTCAACAGCGCCATCGGCTATATTGCACCAATTGACAAACTGAATGGGAGATCCGAAACAATTTTTAAGGAAAGGGACTTCAAACTTGAATTGGCCAGACAGGCCAGAAAAGCGAAAAGAACAGGAACTGTTCGGGGAAATAAGCCGCCGCGTCAAGCCCCAATATCCTCCGACGAGCATTCAACCAGGGCCCATTCTCGGAATAGGGCCTTGACGCGGCTACCCTCGTTATAGAGGTCAAGTAAGGATATTTGAAAGGAGAGGAAAACCCACTAACTCAACTAAGGGGATTCTCCAATTCCAATAGAAGCATTACAAAACAAGACTGTTTTGTTTTGATTTGCAACACTCCTGCTGTAAGTAATG
>JBNLFP010000002.1:0-2893 GCA_050305595.1 Minisyncoccia bacterium | reverse complement strand
GAAAAGGCCCGGCTTAAGCCGGGCCTTTTCTTACCTACCAAACCGCATTAAGTGCTTCATTTTTCTTGCTCCACGACGTAATAAAGTATCTTGCTTACCGCGGTGACTATCTAAGGTTTGCTGTAATTCTTCGCGTACATTGTCAATAGCTTTTTCGAAGCTGTCTGAGGTAGCTTCGGCGCGAAATAGTTTGCCGTTAATTTCTAGGTTTACCTCAACTCGATTGATGTTTCCTTGTTGGTGGTGATTAGTAATTCTTTCAAATTCCACATCACAAATAGTTGGAGACTCGCCTATGTACTTTTCTAGAGTGCGTAGTTTGCTTTCAGTAACGTTCTTCAGCGGATCAGGGATGGTGGTGTTGGTAATTTTAAAATTGATGTGTGTAAGTGACATATTTTGTTGGTTACTTATGATTAATATCGAAAATTTTGCTCCGCGAACGATGGCCACTGACCATCTTTACCTCTCCTTTATCTAAACCGTATTCGATGCACAGAAGTTCGCGGATGCGATTGTTGGCTAAATTTCTTTCGGCCGGTTCTTTTACAAAGATATCGTAAGTGATATCGTCTTTTTTATCGACTTTTTCTTTTTTAGCTCCTGGTGTGGCATGAACCTTGACGTACATATTAGTTATTAGTTCTATCGTACTTCCCTATTAGTTCTGCTTTTTCTATAGATTCAGCTTGAGCGATACTCTCAACTTCATCCAGTGTGGGTACTTTTATGAAGTTAATGCGGTTTGGCATGGCGTACAGCCGGAATATATAACGGTGTTCTGTTGGTTTGTATTGAGCTGGTGGACAAGGACCTGTGTAGGCCGTGTTGCCACTGCTGTTTTGAGCGGTTGTACCTATTGTCCCGTCAGCGGGGATGATATTTGTATCAGCTGGCAGGTTGTAGATAACCCAGTGGTTAAACTTTTCAATACCGTTTGCATGCCTAATTTCTTCTGGAATATCAGGATCGTCCATCACTAGTATCAATGACTCGGTTCCTTCAGGCACATCACTAATATGAAGCTCAGGGTTTATATTATCCCCGTCGCATGTGTATATGACCGGAATAGTGCCATTGTTTTCAAAAGCTGGAGATGTAAGTTTCATACCATTGGTTTGCTTAACTTCATCAATCACATCTGTAATTTTCTCAGGTGCTTGAGCTCTTTCAAAAAGTAAATAAGCACCAGTGAAAACGATTAAAAAGGAGAGGCCGAGTAGTGCGTAAGCATTCCTCATACACCTATATTATAACATAGGTAAACAGCCGGGTGTGCTTTGCACGCCCGGCTGTTTACTTGTACCTAAAAACTAAAAAGAATATCCAAGCATCGCTCCGACCACAATATAGAAAACCACTATAAGTAACAGAAGACCCAATTGAATAAATAGAGTTCCGATTATGTTATAGCCAACTACAGCCATACAGCGTTTAATAAAAGAGTCGCTGTTAAGCCAGCCCTTATAGCTGTGAGTGTCTTTTTTCTCACTATTATTGTTATTCATCACAATATTATTAGGTATGCGTACTAATTGTTCAAGTGACGAATCATCTACTTAGGCATTCAATCCGGCTACTGTACCGGTAGTCCAACAGAGCTGTAGTGAATAGCCGCCACTTGGACGATTGATATTTAACACATCACCTGTGAAAAATAAGTTGTTGTGTAGTTTTGAGCGCATGGTTTTTGTGTCAACTTGAGTAAGATCGATACCTCCGTCGGAAATAACTGCCCAATCCATTCCCATGGTACCGGTTACTGTTACTGGCATAGCTTTTAGTAAATCAACCAGGGTATTTCGCTCTGCTTTGTTTATACTGTGTATTTTTTCGTCTAGTACGTCAGATGGAATCAGATTTAATAAAGCCTTATCCATCCCGTCAGGAGTAATCTCTTTAAGTATGTTTTTAAACATCTTATTCTTGTTTTTTTCAAAAACCGTCAACACTCGTTGGCGTAAAGCTCCGACTTCAGTGTCTGGGTACATGTCTATTTTTGTTTCGACTGTTCCGTGTTTATCTAAAAGTTTCTTTACTTCATGAGCGGAGTTCAAAATCAGTGGTCCAGATAGTCCAAAGTGAGTAAATAAAATCTTACCGGTGCGAGAAAACCTCCCTCCTTTTTTGGTTAGATTTGCACCAAAGGTTATTTTCATAAACGAAAGCGAAGTTCCAGAAAGACTTTTTACCCAGCTATCTTCAACTGTGAGCGGAACAATGTTGGGATTTGGTGCGTGAATTTTATAACCAAGTTTACTTAACCACTCCAACCCTTCACCTGTGGATCCAGTTTCTTTGTGTGATGAGCCACCAGTGGCCAAGATGTATGAATCTGCCGAATAAGTAACACGTGAGGTTTTAATACCTGCAATTTGTCCGTCTTTATAGATAAAACCTAAAGCTTTGGTATCTCGCTTTAGTTCAACGTTATTGCTTGTAACATACTCTCTCATGACCTTAGTTACGTCGGTCGCTTTCTGTGATTTAGGAAAAGCTCGCTTTCGGGCCTCAACCACTAAAGGTAAGTTGTGATCAAGAAAAAATTGCCACGAATCTTTCATGCCATGTTGAGAAAAAGGTGAATGAAGAAACTTAGCGGCTTCGCCAAAATTAGAAAGTAGCTTACGTTCGTCTTTTTCAGCGTTCAGTATATTACAGCGTCCGCCACCGGTAATGGAAAGTTTCTTACCCAGGTCTTTATTCTTCTCAATCAGAAGAACCTTCCGACCTCGCTCGGCGGCGCGGCCAGCAGCCATCATGCCTGATGGTCCACCACCTATTACTATCACGTCGTAGTGTTGAGTAGATGACATTAGGTGAGAGTTATAACACTAATTTCGGCTTCTGTATATAACAGTCAGTTATTTTCTATTTTTGGCAATGAGGACAA
>JBNLFP010000001.1:0-7944 GCA_050305595.1 Minisyncoccia bacterium | reverse complement strand
AGTTGGCGTACCGGTCAGGAGAAGACAGCGACCGTTATCTTTGCTTCTGGAGAGATACCAACTGGAGCTGAGGCCATTTTTAACACAACTGATTATGAGGATAATGCAGCTCGGTTACGGGGTCAGCTGCTGGCTGGTTCTGGAGACATTGATGCTGGTGATCCTGTGTTCACCTCGGTTGATCAGTTGTTGGCAGCAAGTGTAGGGGATAGTACTGTGTCTAATCGCTCAATACAGTGGTGCGGCAGTCGCCACAACGATTCTTCAATATTGTCACGCTGGCCGAAGGATATTTCGATAAACACGATCGAAGGGGCACGTTTGTTTGTTTCTAATGGTGAGACAAAGCTGCAACTACCAACAAACCCACTTCAATTGGGTAGTCCTGCTTGTATTGGTGGGGTAGTAGTAGGTGTGACTATTACTGGGGCATTGATACGTAATGATGAAGCTTTTCGTTATGTGGCAATGTCAGAGAATCAGATTGTTGGTTGGGCTTTGGATGGTTTTCCTATTTATGGTGCCAATCCTGATTCTTCTGGCTTGGATCACTGTGGTGGTTTTTCTGGTCACGGTAGTTATCGTTATTATTTACGTGCAAATGAAGACTTTGTCCTCGGTTGTTTTGTTGGTCAACCAATCAACATTGAGTCATAATTAAGTATGAAAAAATTTCCGGAAAACTTTTTGTGGGGAGCAGCAACAGCTTCTTATCAGGTGGAGGGAGGTATCGATAATGTTGATTGGGCTCAAGCCGCTCGAGAGGGTAAGGTGCCCCCAACTGGGAAGGCGGCTGACCACTATCATCTCTATGAGCAAGATTTTGATATGGCAAAAGAACTTGGTCATAACTGCCACCGTATCTCTATTGAATGGGCGCGTATCGAACCTGAGGAGGGCAAATTTGATGAAGAAGCAATCGAGCACTACAGACAAGTGTTGGCTATCTTGCGCAAACACCGTCTGAAACCATTTATTACCTTACTTCACTTCACTTTGCCTGAATGGTTTGCAGAGAAAGGAGGATTTTTACATAAAGATGGTCCAGAAATATTTGCACGCTATTGTTGCTATGTTGTAACTAAGCTCGGCAATGATTGTCGTCATTTCGCAACCATGAATGAACCAACAGTTATGACTTCTAATGGCTTTCGACGTGGCACATGGCCACCTTTTTATCGTTGGCCAGGTATGCAGTTTTTAAAAAATATCCCTGGTAACAGAGAAGTGCCAGGGCAAAAAGTCTCTTGGTTAAATGTTTGGCGTTACTTCAGACACCTTAAACAATTAGCAAAGGCTCATAATTTAGCCTATGACAGCATGAATGCCTGTGCTTTTGGTCTGGAAGTTGGTATCGTTAAACATGTTATTTATTATCACGCTGACAGAAATCCTCTTAATCAGTTTGCCGCTTGGTTCTTGAATCATATGTGGACACATCGGTTTTTAAAGCGTGTCTATAAAAAATGCGACTCTATTGGCGTCAATTACTACATACATAAAAAATTTGGCGATAAAGCCACCTATGCTAAGACAGACATGGGCTGGGACGTTTATCCGGAAGGTTTGTGCGGTGCTTTGGAAATGGTTCAACGCTACAAGAAGCCTATCTGGGTGAGCGAGGCTGGTGTAGCTGATGCTGATGATGATATGCGCGCTGAATACATCAAAGGTTTAGTTCGCTGCATGTACACTTCTATGCAAAAGGGCGTAGATGTGCGTGGATACATGTATTGGTCTTTGCTCGACAACTATGAGTGGGATAAGGGTTTTGATAAACGTTTTGGTTTAATTGAAGTGAATTATGACACTCTCGAACGAACTATTCGCCCGTCAGCTTGGGAATATAAGAAAATCATAGAACAGAACGGCTTAGATGAGTAGCTATTCTTTTTGATTTTTGCATTTTCGGCTTAAAATTTAAGAATGAGCTGGATACTTTTGGCAGCCGGTGCTCAATTCATCAATGCGATAGTAGCGATTGGTGACAAGTACCTAGTGACCGATGAGCACGCTTTGCCGCGTCCCTTTGTGTACGCCTTCTATACTTGTTTAGTTACCTCCGTTTGGTTGGTGATTTATGTGATTGGCCTGCTGCCTTGGGCGGGCAATCTCGGTGTGCCACAACTAAGTAATATTCATTTTCCGACTATTCAGGTGGTCGGCATGTCATTCTTGGCTGCCTATACTTTCTTTATTGCTTTGGTGTCTCTTTATAATGCTTTAAAGCAAGCTGATGCTTCTGATGTTATGCCGGTAATAGGTGCGGTGTCAGCGATTTGTAGTTTTATTTTGGCTTACGCTTTACTGGGAGCAAGTATTGCCCCGCATTTTCTAGTAGGCATTATCTTGCTGGCCACCGGTACTTTCTTGGTGTCACAGGTGCGCTTCAGTAGTCAGGTAGCTTTGGTGGCAGTTCATAGTGGTGTATTTTTTGCCCTGCATTACATCGCTATGAAGGGATTGTTTTTAGAGACAAGTTTTGATGATGGTTTTTTCTGGTCTCGGATTGCTTTCATTTTGTTTGCTCTGTCATTGTTGCTTGTACCGACGTACTCTAAGATTATTCGAGTTCATACCAAAGCTACTTCCAAGCGCACTGGCGTTTTAGTATTTAGTAATAAAATCTTGGCCGGTGTAGCTGCCTTTATGTTACTTAAGGCCACTGACCTAGGAGATGTGGCGGTTGTACAAGCTTTGGATGGTATGAAGTTTGTCTTTATCTTGTTGATAGGACTCTTGGTCGGTAGATTCTTGCCCGCGTCCGCAGGCGAACACATGTCTGATTCCAGAACTATTATTCGCAAATTCCTATACGTAACGATTATTTGTATGGGCTTTATAATATTGTTCCTTTAAGCTATGAAGTGGCTTCTGCGAATCCTAATAATAATTTTTGTATTAGTTTCTCTACTGATCTGGCTTAGCTATAAACCAGCACCTGAAAAAATTACTTACGGTATGTCTTTTAATACCGTGTATGCTAGAGAGTTAGGTTTGGATTGGCAGGAAACATACGACGCTATTTTACATGAATTGGGCGTACGTCATTTACGTCTAGCAGCTCATTGGCCAATGGTGGAACCTAACAACGACGAATATAATTTCACCGAACTCGATTATCAGTTAGCTGAAGCACAGGCTGTGGGTGCGGATGTAATCATGGCGATAGGGCGACGTCTACCGCGTTGGCCAGAGTGTCATATTCCAGATTGGGCAAAAGATAAAAACTGGGAAGAGCAAAAGAGTGAAATTCGTGAGTATTTAGAAAAGGTCGTAAAGCGATATAAGGACAATCCCGCTATTGTGTATTGGCAAGTTGAGAACGAACCTTATTTAAATGTGTTTGCTAATGAACACTGTGGTGATTTGGATGAGGAATTTTTACAAGAAGAGATTGATTTAGTACACAGACTTGATCCGACTCGCTCTGTTTTAGTGACAGACAGCGGCAATTTAGGTACTTGGTTAGGAGCGTACAGCAAAGGTGATGCCTTTGGCACTAGTGTGTACGTATATTTCTGGAATCCAGAGCTCGGTCAATTCAAGAGTATTTTGCCACCCTGGTTTTATCAAGTTAAAGAAGGTTTAGCACGAGCAATTTACGGCAAAAAACCCACATTTTTGATTGAACTTTCTGCTGAGCCCTGGTTGCTACAATCTGTAACTGAAGTTGATTTGGAGACTCAGTATTCTCGTATGAACCTAGAAAAAGTGAATGAGATCATTGATTATGCAAAGAAAACTAGGTACGATAAACAATATCTATGGGGTGCTGAGTGGTGGTATTGGCTTGATAAGCAGGGTCATTCAGAGATATGGGACAGAGGAAAGGAACTATTCGTTAATAGTCAATAATCTCAATTATGAAACAAACAGCTCAACAATTTAATATAGTACAGCAGCTAAGTGGTTTGGTGGCTGTATTAGCTATTTTTTCTATCCCGTTCGTGGCTCAGGCAGAGACAGTTGTTCGCACAGGCAACTCGGTCTCAATCAGTGAAAGCCAGTTAGTAGAAAATGACTTTTACGCTTACGGCGGTACTGTGACACATTCTGGTGTTATTGATGCCGATATGTACGCCATTGGCGGTTCGGTGGTCATAAATGGACCAGTTGGGGCAGACCTGACCACTATTAGTGGTTCTGCTCAAGTACACTCAACTGTTGGTGATGACGTTCGAATTGTGGCTGGTGAGGTTGTGATTTCCGATGAAGTTAGGGGCGACGTGTTTGTAGTGGGCGGTGTGCTGAATGTATTGTCTTCTGCGTCGATTAGAGGAAACGTTTATTTCTATGGAGGACAAGCAAATATTGAAGGTTCTGTCGGTGGCTCTGTAATGGGTGCAGCTGAACGTTTCTATATAAATAGTGAAGTTGACGGTGGTATCGATGTAACTGGTTTGATTGAGTTGGGTGATCAGGCTGTGGTGGCAGGAGATTTGCAGTACACGAGCGAGCAAGAATTGTCACGATCGCAGAACACTGTAGTAGAGGGTAATATCACCCGTGGTTCTTCTCAGGTACTTGATGCAAAGTCAGCTTCTGATTTACCAATAGCTACCTTCTTTGTTTGGACCTTTACTGCGTTGGCTGTGTACTTAATATTACGTCGTAACTTGGGTAAGTTTGTTCGTCGTTTAGATAAAGACATGCCACGAGCTGCTTTGTTTGGTTTGATAGGTGTGTTGTTTACTCCGGTCCTAGCAGCCGTATTAATGGTTACTGTATTAGGTCTGTGGTTCGGTGTCCTTACACTTCTGATATGGGTAGTGTTGTTGCTGGCCTCAATACTCCTACTTCCTATTTTTGTGGGCGACAGGTTAATGCGCTTTTTCAGACCTGAGCAATCGCTGAATTGGGTGACTGTCCTGGTTGGTGTAGTGGTCACAGTGGTACTGCTGCAGCTGCCATTCTTGGGTGGTCTACTTTGTTTCCTGGGCACTACACTCATTTTTGGTTATTTGACACTACGTACGTATCGTTTGGTGAAAGATCGAGTTTAAAAAGCGGCGGCCATCAGAAACTCCAACAAAGCCTCCACACCACTCACTGTGTTGAGGCTTTGTTGGAGTTTCTGCGCCGCTTTTTGTTAGAATATAGCTATGAAAAAACCAGTAGCATTTTTCGATATTGACGGCACTTTGTTTCGCTCTAGTCTACTTATTGATCTCGTGGAAAAAATGTTGGAAAGGGGAATTTTCCCAGAAGCTGCTCGCGATGATTTTACTGATACTTATGAGTCTTGGTTAAATCGTGAAGGTACTTACGAAGACTATATTGAGGCAGTGATCAAAGTTTTTTTGAAACATCTCAAAGGTGTCTACTACGGCGATTTTGCTGACGTTGGACGGGAAGTGGTGGCTAGTAAGAACAAGATGGTTTATCGCTATACTCGAGATTTGATATCTGAACTAAAAAAAGATGGTTATTTTTTGGTTGCTATTTCACAGTCTCCTAAGACGATCCTTGATGATTTCTGCCGACAGTATGGTTTCGATAAGGTTTATGGCCGTATGTACGAAACAGGTCCACAAGATTTATTTACTGGTACCGTAATCGATGAGCATTTAATAGCCAACAAAGCCAATATTGTTACTCGTGTATTACAGAGCGAAGACGTCACTCCAGAGGGTTCTGTTGGTGTAGGAGATACAGAGGGCGACATATCATTATTAGAAGCTGTGGAAAAGCCAATTTGTTTCAATCCCAATCGTACTTTGTTTGAGCATGCAAAGCGGATGGGTTGGCCGTTGGTGGTGGAACGGAAGGATGTTATCTATGAGTTATAATACAAAACATGGATATAAATCAACATAAGGCAATGCATAAAGAGGAAAGTTCTCATCGAGGACGATCCAAACAAAATAGTTTAATCAAAGCTCTGACCGCCAACGATATTATCGTCTGGGGAGGTGATGCATTTATCGGTGTGGTACTCGCCTTGTTTGTGGTTGATTTTATTGATGGAGCTACTGCGCTTCATGTGGGCCTTGCTTTGATGATTTTACGAGTTACTAATGCAGTAGCTGCCATTCCGCTAGGGCGTTTCTTTGATGAACACAAGGGCTATAGAGATGAGGTTTGGGGCCTAACTATTGCCACGTTTATGTACGGCGTACTGTACCTGCTCTTGGGCTTTTCTAGTCATATCTGGCAGCTCTACACCATTATGTTCTTTTTTGGTATTGCTCGCACGTTGGATATATCTTCTTGGCGCATTCTCTTCTATGGTCATATCGATAAGAGTCATTTCGGACAGGTGACTGGCATGTACCAAACACTTTTCTCTTTTGGTATCGGTCTATGTATGTCACTCGGTGGTTTTGCGGGTGATTACTTTGGTTACGATAAGGTACTGATTTTCGGTGGTTTGTTTATTATGATGGGTAGCTTCTTGCCGCCTTTAATCAAGGGTTATTTACCTAAAACGGAATTATAATAAAAAAACCGCCCCGGAAGGGCGGTTTTTTTATTGCCTTAAACTCCGATTAATACTGGGATCACCATCGGTGTCTTGTCGGTCTTCTGCATTAGGAAGCCGCTGACAGCGTTGGTAATCTCGTCTTTCACAAAGTCTAGATCAACCGGATTCATGTTGCTGGTGTTTTTCTCGATCGTACGTTTGATCAAGTTACGAGCCTCAGATAGTAACTGTTGGTTCTCACGTAGGTAGATGAAACCACGAGAGATTATGTCTGGAGACTTACGTAAACGGCCAGTCTTAGTGTTGATGGTTGCGATAATTACGAACATACCATCTTCGGCCAAGGTTTGACGGTCACGTAGTACCACTTCTTGCTTGGTACCAACGGTGAAGCCGTCTACCATAACTAACTCAGTTGGAGCTTTTTCTTTATGACGAATGATTTCGGTGCCATTCTTAATGTCGATTAGAACACCATTATCGGGTACCACTATATTGTCGCGTGGGAAGCCGTTCTCAACAGCAGTATACATGTGACTTTTCAGGTGGTAGTGATGACCATGCACTGGGATCAGGAACTTAGGTTTAACTGCCTGACGTACCCAATTTAGCTCACCAGCGTTACCGTGCCCAGAAGAGTGGACTGCCGCGCTGCGGTAGTTTACTACACGCACATTCTTGCGGTAAATATTGTCCTTAAGTTTCTGTACGGCGATTTCGTTACCAGGAATAACTGAAGATGACAACACGATGGTGTCACGCTCTGTTAAGGTAATGAACTTGTGCTTGTCTGTTGCCATGCGCATCAGAGCGGCAAATTCCTCACCTTGCGCACCGGTAGATAGTACTACGATACGATCTACAGGATAGTCACCCATGTCAGAGGCGTTAATGAAGATACTGTTATCAACCTCAATCAGCTTTGCTGTCTTAGCAATCTCAATGTTGGTTTTGATACTACGACCTTCTAATACCACCTTCTTACCGTACTTCTCACAAGACTTAATGATGGCGGTTAGACGATCAAACTGTGAAGCAAAAGTACCAATGATCAAACGACCACTAGAGTTCTTAATAATAGTATCTAGGTTTTCTAGTACTTGGCTCTCTGGAGCAGAGAAACCTTCACGGTCAGCATTGGTAGAGTCACAGATAAGAACTAGGTTGTTATTTTTACCAACGTTTTCCCATGACTCTCTTTCATCTACAACAACATCACCATCCTCATGAGTCAGACGAATGTCACCCGTGATGACAACGTCACCATGCTTAGTTTCTACCGCTACTCCCATAGCGTCAGGAATAGAGTGAGTTACTGGGAATGTTTTAATCTTCGTGTTGCCGACAGTGAAAGAATCACCCTCCTTAACTACGTTGAGTTCAATAGGGTCAAGATGAGGGAATTCTTCCTGACGTTTTTTGATCATTAAGGAAGTTAGATATTGAGTATAGATTGGTGGGTTACCAATACGTTCCATTACAAAAGGAATACCACCGATGTGGTCCAAGTGGCCGTG